>CAMATS010000265.1 GCA_945861195.1 Rhodoferax sp. OV413 | reverse complement strand
ATGGATCAAATTACCGGGCAGGCTCGCTACACCGGCGGCGTGCCCGAGCTGCTGGACGGCGTGGAGATTGTGTTGGTGGCCGTGGGCCTGTTTGCCGTGGCCGAGGCGCTGCATGCTGTGCTCTTTGAGGGGAGGGCGGTGGAGACCGCCAACCGGATGAGCCGTGTCACCATGAGTGCCAGCGACTGGCGCCGCTCCATCCCGGCTTGGCTGCGCGGCACTGCCATCGGTGCACCTTTCGGCTGTATTCCGGCCGGCGGCACCGAGATACCCACCTTTTTGAGTTACGCCACCGAAAAAAAACTGGCCAAGGGCGACAACTTGGCTGAATTTGGCACCCGCGGCGCCATCGAAGGGGTGGCAGGCCCCGAGGCTGCCAACAATGCCACCGTCACCGCCGCACTGATCCCTTTGTTAACCCTGGGTATTCCGGTTTCTAACACCACCGCCATTTTGTTGGGCGCGTTTCAAAACTATGGGATTCAGCCCGGACCGCAGTTGTTCAGCAGCGCATCAGCGCTGGTTTGGGCCTTGATTGCTTCGCTCTATATTGGCAACGTGATGCTGCTGGTGCTGAACCTGCCACTGGTGGGTTTGTGGGTCAAGCTGCTCAAGGTGCCCAAGCCGCAGCTCTATGCCGGCATTCTGATCTTCGCCACCGTGGGTGCCTACGGCATGCGCCAAAGCGCTTTTGACCTGTTTTTGCTTTATGCCATCGGCCTGCTCGGCTTGGTGATGCGGCGCTTTTGTTTTCCCACAGCGCCGGTGGTCGTGGGCATGATTTTGGGCCCGCTGGCCGAGGCGCAGTTGCGCAACGCCATCTCAATTGGCGAGGGCAGCGCCATGGTGTTTTTGCAGCGACCCATGTCGGTGGGCCTGCTCTTGGTGGTGCTGGCCGTGCTGCTTGTGCCGCAGTGGCTCAAGCGCCGAGCTTGAGTTTGTCGGCCAAATCCGCCAACCCGGCAGCGCTGAAGTGAGCCTGCCCATCGAATCAATGACAAAATTCGCAGCAAGCCAGAAAGGACACCTATGACATTCACCCAAAGCAAGTGCCTGATCCAGGCCGCCCTGGCCGGCGCCCTGCTGTGCTGTGGCCCGGCCCTGGCCCAGCGGGCCGACCCCCTGCCGGGTCAATGGGGGCAGAAAGCCCCCCTGCTTGAGCCGAATTCCGAGTTCACCTTGGCCTCGAGTGGGAACAAGATTTATGTGCTGGGTGGCTACCCGAACGGTCGCATCAGTGTCAAGACCGTGCAGGTCTATGACATTGCCACCGACACCTGGGCTTTGGGGCCACCCCTGCCTGAGGCCAACAACCACGGCATGGCCGCTGCGCTGGATGGGGTGGTCTATCTTTTTGGTGGCCAAACCGATCCGCAAACCGCTTATGTGGATACGGTTTACGCACTCGACACCCGACAAGGACCGCAGGCCCGCTGGGTGCGTAAGTCGTCCATGCCCATCGCACGCAGTGCTGGCGCGGCAGTGGTCCACGCAGGGCGCATTTATGTCGCAGGCGGACGTCCGCCGCGCGGCCATGACTTCGCCGTCTATGACCCGCAGACCGACCTTTGGGAAAAACTGCCTGACCTACCCAGCCAACGCAACCATATCGCCATGGAACTGATTGGGGACCGTCTGCATGTGGTCGGTGGTCGTTTGGGCGGTGGATTTCAAAGCGATAAAACTGCAGCTCATGAGGTGTTTGACCTCAAGAGTCGTCAGTGGACTGTGGCTGCGCCCATGCTCAAGCCGCGCAGCGGCATCAACAGCACCATGGCCTTTGGTTGTATGCATGTTTGGGGTGGCGAAGAAAGCGCGGGGGTGTTCCCCGACCACGATGTGTACAACCCGCGCACCGACCGGTGGACCGCGCTGCCCAATATGGTGATGCCGATCCATGGTGTCACCGGCGCCACCTTCGCCAACGGCCTGATTTATGTCACCGGTGGCGGCACCCAGGTGGGGGGCAGCAGCGGCAGCCTGCTGCACCAGGTGTACCGGCCCCAGATTCGTTGCGATTGAGTGCCGCGTTTGGGGCGTTGTACCCAGCCACACCTTGCAGTCCTCGGCCATGAGCAGCTCGGTTAAAGGCTCCCCAGCCAGCGGTTCGCGCTGGCATGCTGGTCCTGCGCGCAACAACCTGGTTTGACGGTGGCGTAGGGGCCGGCCAGTGGGCAGCTTTGCCCAGGGTCTTGGATCGTTAGACTTGGGTATTTCCAGATCAGGAGCCCCGATGAAACTACTCATGCTGCACGGCATCAACCACAATATGTTTGGCAAGCGCGACCCGGCGCAGTACGGCACCATCACGCTCGACGAAATCAATGCCAGCCTGGCTGCGCTCGGCGCAGAACTCGGCGTGACAGTGCAGGCCTATCAGACCAACCATGAGGGCGCCATGTGCGAGCGGATTCACCAGGGTTACGCCGACGGGGTGGATGCGGTGCTGATCAACGCGGGTGCTTGGACCCATTACAGCTACGGCATTCGCGACGCGCTGGCGATTTTGACTTGCCCGATCGTGGAACTGCACATGTCCAACATCCATGCGCGTGAGCCGTTTCGTCATGTGTCGGTGTTTGCCGAGATTGTCAAGGGCCAGATCTGCGGCTTTGGCGTCGACAGCTACCTGCTGGCCCTGCGCGCCGCGGTGGCGGCGGTTGACGCTGCAAAGAAATGATCGACGGCAACACCGAACTCATCGCCCACATCGGCTTTCCAACCCACGCCTTCAAGGCGCCGATGATTTACAACCCCTGGTTCGAGCAGGCCGGCGTCAATGCGGTAGTGGTGCCCATGGCTTGCCAGGCGAGCGATTACCCTGGTTTATTGCGTTCCCTGTTCAAGCTTGGCAACCTGCGCGGCGCCCTGATCACCATGCCGCATAAGGTGAGTACCACGCACTTGGTCGATGAGTTGTTGCCCGCTGCCCTGATTGCTGGCGCTTGCAATGCAGTGCGCCTGGGTCCGGCGGGTCAGTTGCAGGGCGATATGTTTGACGGTGAGGGTTTTGTGCGCGGCCTACGCAACAAGGGGCTGAAATTGCAAGGCGCCAGCGCCCTGGTGGTTGGCAGCGGCGGCGTTGGCTCAGCGATTGCTGCCTCGCTGGCGGGCGCTGGGCTCTCGAGGCTCGCGCTGTTCGATGTGCAGGGGAGCGCTGCTACCGCGCTGTCTGGCCGGCTCGCACGGCACTACCCGGCGCTGGCGGTAAGCACAGGCAGCGCCGACCCGAGCGGCTTTGATCTGGTGGTCAATGCATCACCCTTGGGCATGAATGAATCAGACGCCATGCCGGTGGATGTGTCGCGCCTAGCGCCGGGCAGCTTTGTCGGCGAAGTGGTCATGAAAACCGAGCTCACTGCTTTTTTGCAGGCGGCCCAGGCGCGGGGCTGCAGGGTGCAGGTGGGTTCGGACATGCTGTTTGAGCAAATTCCGGCCTACCTCGAATTTTTCGGTCTGCCCAGCACCACCCCCGAGACCCTGCGCTCGTTGGCCCGTTTGCGCTACTGAGGAGAGTTGCCACCGAGATTACCGATTCGGTGCACCTGCGGTGCTGCTTGGGCGCAGGTGGCACATTGGCAGTTATTTTGGAGCCAGTTCGTAGAAAACTGCCGCGTCACCGCATCCACCTGCACGCCAAGCCCTGATGGATACTCTCGGTTTGATTGTCAATCTGCGCTCGGATGATGCCCGGATGAGTGCATCTGCTGGCCCGGCCCTGGAGGCATATGGTGAATCAGTGCACCGCCTCCTGGCCGCAGCGCTGGGGAATTTACACTTGGCCCAAACAAAAAGGAGTCATTAGCCATGCAGCACAGACAGATCGGGCCCTTCAAGGTCAGCGCCATTGGCTTGGGCTGCATGAACCTCAGCCATGCCTACGGCGCGCCGGTTTCGGCCGAGCAGGGCGAGCGGGTTTTGCTGGCAGCGCTGGATGCCGGCGTTACGCTGTTTGACACCGCTGCTTTGTATGGCTTTGGCAACAACGAAGAGCTGCTCGGGCGGGTGCTCAAACCGCACCGTCGGACCATCACTCTGGCCAGCAAGGGAGGTATGGCCGGTGTGCAGTTTGCCGACGGACTCAAGCGGGTGATCGATGGGCGTCCTGAAGCGCTCAGACGCAATTGCGAAGACAGCCTGCGCCGTCTGCAAACTGATGTGATCGACCTGTATTACCTGCACCGCTGGGACAAGTCGGTACCCATCGAAGACAGTGTGGGTGCCATGGCTGATCTGGTGCAGGCCGGCAAGGTGCGCACACTGGGCCTGTCTGAAGTTTCGGCCAACACCCTGCGCCGCGCCCATGCCGTACACCCGATTGC
>CAMATS010000264.1 GCA_945861195.1 Rhodoferax sp. OV413 | reverse complement strand
GAGGTCGTGCTCGAGCAGCTGCTGCCGCTGTCGGCTGCTCAAATGCAGTCTGATGCACGGTCCAGCGACGGCGCCAGTGGTGCCAAACATAGCTGGGACTACATTTACGAGCCCGATGCACAGGCGGTGATTGACAACCTCTTGGTGCGTTATGTCGAGGCACTGGTCTTTCAGGCGGTTGCCGAGAATATGGCCTCCGAGCATGCGGCCCGCATGGTCGCCATGAAGGCGGCTACCGACAACGCAGGCAATGTGATCGGCGAGTTGAAGCTGATCTACAACAAAACCCGTCAAGCGGCGATTACCAAGGAACTGTCCGAAATCGTCTCCGGAGCTGCTGCGATCGGGGCCTAGGCCCAGAACTCAGGCAGTTGGCAAAATTTAAATTTAATGGAGCGAAAAAATGGCTCAAGCCCAAGGAAAAATTGTTCAGTGTATTGGTGCGGTGGTGGACGTGGAGTTCCCCAGGGACCAGATGCCCAATATCTATGATGCGCTCAAGCTCGACGGCACCGCACTGACGCTGGAAGTTCAGCAGCAACTCGGCGATGGCATCGTGCGAACCATTGCGCTGGGGTCCTCTGACGGACTGCGCCGTGGTCTGATGGTCAGCAACACCGCCGCCCCCATCATGGTGCCGGTGGGTACGGCCACTTTGGGCCGCATCATGGACGTGCTCGGTGCGCCAATAGACGAGCGGGGTCCGGTCAATGCTTCCAAGCACATGTCCATACACCGCAAGGCCCCGGCTTATGACGAGCTCAGCCCGTCTCAGGAGCTGCTGGAAACCGGTATCAAGGTGATTGATCTGGTGTGCCCGTTTGCCAAGGGCGGCAAGGTTGGCCTGTTTGGCGGCGCCGGTGTGGGCAAAACTGTGAACATGATGGAGCTGATCAACAACATCGCCAAGGCCCACTCCGGCCTGTCGGTGTTTGCCGGCGTGGGTGAACGTACCCGCGAAGGCAATGATTTCTACCACGAGATGGCAGACTCCGGTGTGGTCACCCTAGAAAAGCTCGAAGACTCCAAAGTAGCCATGGTTTACGGGCAGATGAATGAGCCCCCCGGCAACCGTTTGCGCGTGGCCCTGACCGGCCTGACCATTGCTGAGTCCTTTCGCGATGAAGGCCGTGATGTGCTGTTCTTTGTCGACAACATTTACCGCTACACCCTGGCTGGCACGGAAGTGTCGGCGCTCTTGGGGCGCATGCCTTCGGCCGTGGGCTACCAGCCCACCCTGGCCGAAGAAATGGGCCGCCTGCAAGAGCGCATCACCTCCACCAAGGTGGGCTCTATCACCTCTATCCAAGCGGTTTATGTGCCGGCCGACGACTTGACCGACCCCTCCCCTGCCACCACTTTTGCCCACCTGGACTCCACGGTGGTGCTGAGCCGAGACATTGCCTCGCTGGGCATTTATCCGGCGGTCGATCCACTTGATTCCACCAGCCGCCAGCTCGACCCGAACGTGGTGGGGGAAGACCACTACAACACCGCGCGTGCGGTTCAAGGCACCTTGCAGCGCTACAAAGAATTGCGCGACATCATCGCCATTTTGGGCATGGACGAGCTGGCTCCCGAAGACAAGCTCACAGTGGCTCGGGCCCGCAAGATCCAGCGTTTTCTGAGCCAGCCCTTCGCGGTGGCCGAGGTGTTCACCGGATCACCTGGCAAATATGTCAGTCTGGCCGAAACCATTCGAGGCTTCAAGATGATTGTGGCGGGCGAGTGCGATCACCTGCCCGAGCAGGCCTTCTACATGGTTGGCAATATCGATGAAGCCTTCGAGAAGGCCAAGAAGGTTTAATCCCCCTAACCGACCAAAAGAGAAGCCATGAACACCATTCACGTCGACGTGGTTAGTGCCGAAGAGTCGATATTTTCGGGCGAAGCGCGCTTTGTTGCGCTGCCTGGTGAGTCGGGCGAGCTGGGCATTTACCCGCGCCACACGCCATTGATCTCGCGCATCAAGGCAGGCTCGGTGCGCATTGACATGGCCGACGGCAGCCAAGAGTTTGTGTTCGTCGCTGGCGGCATTCTTGAGGTGCAACCCAACTGCGTCACGGTGCTGTCTGACACCGCTATTCGCGGCAAAGACCTGGATGACGAAAAAGCCAATGCTGCCAAATTGGCGGCCCAAGAGGCTCTCAAAAACGCCAAAAGCGATATCGATCTGGCCAAGGCAAGTTCTGAGCTTGCCGTGATGGCAGCGCAGATTGCAGCCCTGCGCAGATACCGCAACAAAAAATAGGGCCAACAGTTCGGCCGGGCCAGGCTGGCGAAGCCCTTGAGCATTGACCAATACGCCGCCCCATGGTGGCTACCCGGTGGACAACTGCAAACCCTGTGGCCGGCCCGGCTGTCTCGACGCTGGACTGGGGAGGCGGTGCAATACCGTCGTGAGCGCTGGCTCGCCCCTGATGCCGATTTTGTCGATGTCGACTGGCTGGATGCCCCTGCTGGAGCTACGCTTTTGGTGCTCTTTCATGGCCTCGAGGGGTCTTCACGTAGCCACTATGCCGAAGCCTTCGCTGCCTACGCACGCCAGCAGGAGCACAGCTATGTGGTGCCGCATTTTCGGGGCTGCAGCGGTGAGCTCAATCGCGGCCCGCGGGCTTACCACTCGGGTGATTTTGAAGAAATCGGCTGGATTTTGAGCCGGCTTCGTGAGCGCCACAAGGGGCCCATTCTGGCCATTGGTATATCGCTGGGCGGTAACGCCTTGCTGCGCTGGGCCGAAGAAATGGGTGGACAAGCGAGCCGATTTGTCAGCGCCGTGGCAAGCGTATCGGCGCCGCTCGACCTTGCTGCCAGCGGCCGAGCCATTGGGCGTGGATTTAATCGGCAGGTCTACACGCGCATGTTTCTTTCCAGCATGAAACCCAAGGCACTGGAAAAACTCGCCCAGTACCCAGGCTTGTTTGACCTAAGGGCGCTGCAAGCCGCGCGTGATCTCTACGACTTTGACAATGTCTTTACAGCGCCCCTGCACGGCTTTCGAAACACCGATGACTACTGGCAGCGCGCCTCAGCCCTGCCGCAGTTGCACAGCATTCGCCTGCCAACGCTGCTGGTCAATGCCCGCAATGACCCTTTCGTGCCGGCGGCGATATTGCCGGATCAGCAGCGTGTCGGCGAATACATTAGCCTGTGGCAACCAGACCAGGGCGGGCATGTGGGTTTTGCAAGGGGTGCGCCGCCGGGTGAGTTAAGTTGTCTGCCAGAAGCGGTAGGGGCTTGGCTGCTGGCCCAGCGCTGAGCCGTGCGAAGTTCTATTGCAAGGAGTTGGAGAGCGCTGCTATGGATGATATTGTTAAACAAGCTTTGGCCAAGTGGCCCGCCGTGCCGCATTGCTACGGCTGGCTCGGGCTTGACGCGCGGGGCCACTGGTATATGCGAGACGATCGTGTGCAAGCGCTGGGTGCCTTTGCTGGCGGCGGCTGGCAGCGCAAAGGATCACAGCTCAAGCATGAAAAGCTGTTGGAGTTCATCGGCCGCAACTACGAGCCTGACGGCACCGGGCAGTGGTTTTTTCAAAATGGCCCGCAACGTGTCTATGTCGAACTCGAAATTACCCCCTTGATCTGGCGCCTTGAGGCTGACTTCACTGTTCATGACCACAGAGGGCAGGCGGCCCAGGTGCAACGCTGCTTGCTCGATGACAGTGGCCGCCTGTATCTCGCCACTGAGCAGGGGCTTGGCTTGGTTCACAGCCTGGACATGGGAGTGGCCGCAGATGCTGTTGAGTCTGGCCTATGGACCACGGAGGATGTGCTGGCCAAAGACCTGCCCGGCCAGTTTCATTTTGTGCTCAGTCCGCAAGGCCTGCAGCAAAAAAATAGCCGGGCATTGCCCGGCCATGTGCCCTCGAACTCGCAGGCCTAGCAGGCCCTGGTTTATTTGGCGACTGGGGCGAGTGCCAAAGCCTTGGGCTCTTCGAGCTTACCGCCAGCCGCGTTGCTCATATAGACCACGGCCCGGCCAATTTCAAGGTCCTCCAGGTCCCCGCCGCCCTGCGCGCCCATCGCGCCCTTCCCCTTGAGGGCTGATGTCAGCAGCGCGTCATAACCCGTCTTAATGCGTGGCGCCCAAGCGGCTAGGTCGCCAAACTTAGGCGCACCAGCCGCGCCCGCTGTATGGCAGGCCGTGCACTGCGCCTTGTAGACCTCTTCGCCGCTCTTGAGTTGCCGGTTGGCATCGCGGATCTCGACCACGCCGACCTTCTGGATACGAGCTGCCAGCGCTTTTTCGGGGTTGGCAGCACCCTCTGCGGGCTTTTTGTCAGCGGTGACAAAGTACACCAAGGCAATGATCGCAAACACCGGGAC
>CAMATS010000263.1 GCA_945861195.1 Rhodoferax sp. OV413 | reverse complement strand
ATGGAGCGGGTGCAGGAAATTATTGAAAACGATTTTGCCGGCAAGATTGAATTTATCGCCCAGAACATCAAGACCCATGATTTCGGCGACCCGGTGTTCAAACCCTTTGTGCTGCGCGAAATCAATGGCGTATCCTGCGCCATCATTGGCCAGGCCTTCCCCTACACCCCGATTGCCAACCCGCGCTACATGATGGCTGACTGGGGCTTTGGCATCCAAGAAGAGGGCATGCAAAAGACCGTGGACGAGGCGCGATCCAAGGGTGCGCAGGTGGTGGTGTTGCTGTCGAATAACGGCATGGATGTGGACTTGAAGCTGGCCAGCCGGGTCACCGGCATCGATGCCATTCTGGGCGGCCACACCCACGACGGCATGCCGGTGGCGAGCATCATCAGCAACAAAAGCGGCAAGACGATCGTCACCAATGCCGGCTCGAACAGCAAGTTTTTGGGGGTGCTCGACCTGCAGGTCAGCGCCGGGCGCGTGAGCGACTTTAAATACCGCCTGTTGCCGGTTTTCGCCAATATGTTGCAAGCTGATCCGGCGATGGAGGCGCTGATAAATCGGGTGCGAGCTCCCTATGAAGCCCGCCTGGCGGAGCCCTTGGCCATCAATGAAGGTTTGCTGTACCGGCGTGGCAACTTCAACGGCACGGGCGATCAACTGTTGCTCGATGCCTTGATGGAGGTGCAGGGTGCCGAAATCGCTTTTTCACCGGGTTTTCGCTGGGGCACCAGCCTGCTGCCCGGGCAAACAATCACGCGCGAATGGCTGATGGACATGACCGCCATCACCTACCCCTACACCACCCTGAGTGAGATGACCGGCAGCACCATCAAGGCGATTCTGGAAGACGTTGCCGACAATCTGTTCAACCCGGATCCCTATTACCAGCAGGGCGGCGACATGGTGCGGGTCGGCGGCCTCACCTACAGCTGTGACCCCCAAGCCACCATGGGCAAACGCATTGATGGCTTGCAACTCAATGGCAAAGCGCTGGAGGCCGGGCGCAACTACAAGGTGGCGGGGTGGGCACCGGTGTCCGAAGAGGCCAGGCGAGCCGGCGGCAAACCGATCTGGGATCTGGTGGAACCCTGGCTGAAGGCCAAGGGCAGCATTGCCCAGCGCCAGCTCAATATGCCCAGGGTCGCGGGGATTCAGGACAACCCGGGTCTGGGCTGAGCCCGGGCAGTCCCAGGCAAGCCCAGGGCGCGGTTGAGCAGCAGCACTGGCAGCAGGCCGACCAGCACCAGTGCGAGGGCCGGCAGTGCGGCTTCACCCAGGCGCTCATCCCGCGCCAATTGGTAAGCCACCACGGCCAGGGTGTCGCTGTTAAAGGGGCGCAGCACCAGGGTGGCGGGCAGTTCCTTCATGACATCCACAAACACCAGCAGGGCAGCTGCAGCCAGCGAGGGTTGCAGCAGGGGCCAGTGGACCCGGCGCAACAGCAGGCCATCGCGATTACCCAGCATGCGGGCCGAGTCGTCCAGGCTGGCTGGAATTCGGGCGTAGGCGCTTTGAACCGATTGCAGTGCGACGGCGCTGAAACGCACCAAATAGGCCCAGACCAAGCCCAGCGAGGTGGCGGTCAGGTAGTAAGCCAGGCCACCATGGGGGTAAATCGTCTGCAGCCAGCCGACCGGCAACAGCAGCCCCACCACCAGCACCGCGCCCGGCACCGCATAGCCCAGTCCCACCAGCTGCAACGCCAGCTTGGCTGGCAGGCTAGGCGACCGGCGCAGGTTGAAGGCGAGCAGCAGCGCCAGCCCCACGGCCAGCAGGGCGCTGATGCTGGCCAGCCTGAGGCTGTTGATGGCCCAGCCAACAAACGAGCCCCAAGGCAGGTTATGGCCATCGGCCAGCAGTGGCCGCAACATGAAAAGCACAGGCAGCACAAAGCCCAGCAGCACCGGCACGCCGCACACCAACCAGGCCAGCCAGACCCCGGCCGCGCGCAGACGCAGGGGCCGGGCGTCCAGCGTGTCGCTGCGCCCGCCGTGGGCTTGACCAAAGCGCAACCGGCTTTGGGCTCGTCGCTCCAAGCCCAGCAGCAGGGCGACCACAAGCAAGAGCAGGGCAGCGAGTTGGGCCGCCGCGACCCGGTTGTCCATGGCCAACCAAGCCTTGTAGATACCAGCGCTGAAGGTCTGGATGCCAAAGTAACTGGCTACGCCAAAGTCAGCCAGGGTTTCCATCAGGGCCAGAGCCACGCCGGCCGCCACGGCCGGTCTGGCCAGCGGAAGGGCCACTGCCAAGATGCGCCGGCGCAAGGGTGCGCCCAACAGGCGAGCGGCCTCCATCAAATTGGCACTGCGCTCACCCAGGGCCGTACGGGCCAGCAGGTAAACATAAGGGTAAAGGGTGAAGGTGAACACCCAGGCCGCACCGCCCAGGCTGCGCACCTCGGGGAAAACCCGGCCCTGCAAGCCCAGGTTCAGACGCAGAAAATTTTGCAGCGGCCCGCTGTATTGAAAAAAATCAGTGTAGGCATAGGCCACCACATAGGCCGGCATGGCCAGGGGCAGCAGCAGCGCCCAGGCCAACAGCCGTCGGCCGGGGAACTCAAACAGGGTCACGGCTACGGCAGCACTCAGGCCAATCAGGCTTACCCCCGCTGCGACCAACAGGCACAGCCACAGGGTGGTCAAGGCATAGTCAGGCAGTACCGTGCGGCTCATCTCGAGCAGGATTTGTCCCGACTCGGGGCTGCTGTCGCCCCAAGGCAGCCAAGCGGCGAACACACTCAAAACCGGCAGCATGAGCAGCAAGGCCAGAAGCAGGAACAAGGCTTGCCTGAGCCTTCCAGAAAAGTGATGCGGCATAAAAGGCAGGGACAGGCTGTATTGCAAATGAGAATTATAATCAATTAGAATACGCGCGATGTTTCTCACACTCTCTGAGCTCCAAGTCAGTTACCCAGGATGCCACACGGCTGCAGTCCAGGGCGTGTCTTTTGGCCTGCGTGTCGGCGACATCGGCGTGCTCATCGGCCCCTCCGGCTGCGGCAAGACCACGCTGCTGCGGGCTGTTGCGGGGCTAGAACCGCTGAGCGGCGGCAGCATCAGCTTGGCCGGCCAGGTGGTGAGCAGCCCGCACCGGGCGTTAGCGCCAGAGGCGCGCCAAATTGGCATGGTGTTCCAAGATTACGCGCTGTTCCCGCACCTCGATGTTCAAGGCAATGTTGGCTTTGGCATTAACCATCTGCCACGGACTGAGCGGGCAAGCCGGGTTGACGAGATGCTGACCCTGGTCGGCTTGGCCGGCCAGCAAAGCCGCTTCGCACATGAACTCTCGGGCGGGCAGCAACAGCGCGTGGCCTTGGCCCGAGCCCTGGCACCCAAGCCACGCCTGCTGTTGCTCGACGAGCCTTTCTCCAACCTCGATGTTGACCTGCGCGAGCGGCTCGCCCACGAGGTGCGCAGCATCCTCAAGGCGGCCAACACCACGGCGCTGTTTGTCACCCACGACCAGCTCGAGGCTTTTGCCATTGGCGACCAGATCGGCGTGATGCAGCAGGGCCGCCTGCACCAGTGGGACGACGCCTACACGCTCTATCACCGACCGGCTTCGCGCTTTGTCGCCGAGTTCATTGGCCACGGCGTGTTTGCCCATGCCTTGATCCGCCAAGTGAACGGCCACACCCTGGTCGATACACCGCTGGGTCAGTTGACCGACGTGGCCGAATGCCCGCTGCCCAGTGCGTTTGCAAACGGGGCCTGCGACGTGCTCCTGCGTGCCGACGACATCGTGCATGACGACGACGCGCCGGTCAAAGCGCAAATCACCCGCAAGGCCTTTCGCGGCTCTGAATTTCTTTATACGCTGCGCCTGGCCACCGGCGAAACTGTGCTGGCCCATGTGCCCAGCCACCATGACCACCACTTGGGCGAGTGGATTGGTATCCGCGCCCAGGTCGACCATGTGGTGACCTTCAAGCGCGAGTAAGCAACTCTCCAAACACTGCTGGCTCGGGGCCGATGGCCAAGCCTAGCGGCCCGCAGGGTACTGGTGCGAATGCCTTTGCCCAGCCGGGCACGAACTGATCAAACAGGCCACCCTCAGGCACTTGAATCTGGTTTTTTCTGGTTGGCGATTGCAATTGGCACCTCTTCGACCAGGGTGCTCTCGCCCATGACAGAGAACTCCGAGGCCCGGTACAGCCGTTTCACAATCGGTAGACGCTCGAGCAGTTCAAACCACTCCAGGTCAAAGGGCACGCCCATCCACTCGCCATCGTTTTTGAGTTCGTCAGCGCAGGCCTTGAAGGTGTCTCGGGCGGCATCAATGGCCTGCAACTCCTCGGGCGTCAAGTCCTCGCGCTGGGAGTTTTGCAGGGCTGCCTCAAGCAG
>CAMATS010000262.1 GCA_945861195.1 Rhodoferax sp. OV413 | reverse complement strand
TGCACCACGCGAGGCGGCCTCCAGGCCCAGTGCGCCAGTGCCCGCAAAGGCATCCATGCAACGCCAGCCGCTCAGGTCCTGCCCCAGCCAGTTAAACAGCGTCTCCCGCACCCGATCAGGTGTGGGGCGCAGGCCGGGCAGCTTGGCTACGCTTAGCCGGGTGCGCTTCCAAAGCCCGCCAATGATTCGTACCTCGGTGCTCGCCTGGGTCTGGCCTTTGGCCTCGACCCCAGCGCGCACCGGCTTGGACCTCACGGCGTGCTCAGCGCCGGTGCGGTGGCTCCCAGCACCACTGTGACCATGGTCTGGGGTTGCAGCTTGCGCGCCAAGGCGGCGCGAACTTGGGCAGCGCTGACCTGCTCGAGTCGCTCGGTCCAGGTGTCGAGGTAATCCAGCGGGAGCCTGTTCCAGGCGATGTTGGCGACGTTATCAAGCAACTTGCGGTTGGTGTCTATGCGCAGCGCAAAGCCGCCGACCAGGTTGTCTTTGGCAGCGCGCAGTTCAGCCTCGCTCGGACCTTGAGCGACATAACTTGCCACCACGTCACGCGACAACTTCAGCGCCTCAGCAGCCTGATCAGGCCGGGTCTGCAGCCCAACCGTGAAGGCGCCAGCGTGCAAGCCGGGCGAAAAGTAGCTGTAAACCCCATAGGTCAGACCGCGTTTTTCACGCACCTCGTTGGTCAGGCGCGACACAAAGCCGCCGCCGCCCAAGATGTAGTTACCCACCAACAGAGTGAAAAAATCCGGGTCATCCCGGGCAAAACCGGGCTGGCCAAACAGCACATGGGCCTGGGCAGAATCAAAGTCGATGCGCTGCTCGGCAGGCTGCCTCAGGGGTGCCACCTCGGCCACAGAGGGAAGTGCCGGGCAATCACTCGTAAGTTGCTGCGGCAGGCGCGAGAGCAGGGTCAGCACCAGCGCATCGGCCTGCTCCCGGTTGAGGGCCCCCACCAGCGTCACGCGGGCCCGGCAGGGCAGCAAGCTGCGCTGCAAGCCATGCATGTCGGCCACGCTGATCGCCGCCAGCGTCGCCTCAGTGAGCTCCTGCCCGTAGGGGTGGCTGCCGTACACGGCTCGGTTGAAAGCGCGGGCGGCCAGTGTGGCAGGGCGGGTGCTGGCTTCGCGCAGGGAGGCCTTCAGGCGCTCGCGCTCGCTTTGCCAAACTGCCTCGGCAAAGGCGGGCTGCCCGAGTTGCCGCGCCGCGAGTTGCGCGGCGCGCGTCAGCAGGTCGGGGTAACTCAGGCTGCGTAGTGCAAAGCTCAGGCGATCGGCTCCGGCGCTGGCACCAAACGAGGCACCTAAATCGGCCCAGGCCTCGCTCAGCGCGTTTTCGTCGAGCGCGACCTCAGTGGCGGAGCCGGATAACACACCCTTGGCGCTCATGGCTGCCATGGTGCTGGCCAAGCCTGCACGGGCCGGCGGGTCACGCCGGCTGCCGGCATCAAAATCAATTTGCACATCGAGCATCGGTATGGCCGGGCTTTGCACCAGGTAAACCATGGCCCCCGAGGCCTGGGTCCAATGCTCGATCGGAATGCCGGCCCAGCCCGACACTGCATGCAGGCCCAGACTAGCGGCAACAAGCCATCGCTTGGCTGGGTTTGGTTTTGTGTAGTTCATGGGCATGCTTGCCTCAGTCTCAATGACGCAGGCCAACCGACGGCTGGCGCGCTCGGCGGTTCGGGTCGGGTGGCTGCGGCCGCAACACCGCCACAGTGAGTTGGTCGTCACCAAAATAGCGACCAGCCACCGCCTGCACCTGCTGCGCAGTCACGCCGCGCAGCCGCTCAATCAGGCGCTCGCCAGCGTCCAGGGGCAGGCCCAAGACCCAGTGGTTGCCGAGTTCGCGCGCCTGGTTAAAAACCGAATCGAGCTTGTACACCTCACCCGCCACCCATTGCGTCTTTACCCGGGCGAGTTCGGCCTCGGTCACCCCATCACGTGCGATGCGCTGCACTTGCGCACGCAAAGCCGCCTCCACCTGTTCCACCGTTTTACCCGGCGCGGGAGTGGCACCCATAGAAAACAGCTTGGGCCCGCGGCCCCACAAGCCGTTGTAGGCCCAGGCGTTGTCAGCCAGGCGATCAGCGCCCTGCGCCATAGCCCGGTCTAAGCGCGCGCCGCTGTAGCCGTCGAGCACCGCGGCAAGTACGGTCAGGGCCAGCGCGTCGTCGGTGCCGGCTTTGCCAGCCAGCCCGGCAGCATCAAGACCCGGCACTTTGAAAGCCAGCGCCACCTGCGCCTGCTCGGCCGGCCCTTTGTGCTCGATGCGCCGCAGGCCGGTCTGGACTGGTTCTTCCCGGGGCTTGCGCAACGGCAGGGCACGCGCGGGGATCGGGCCATAGTATTTTTCTGCCAGTTGGCGCACTTGGGCCAGATCAACATCGCCGGCCACCACCACCACCGCGTTGGCTGGGGCATACCAGCGCTGGTAGAAGGCTCGCACGTCAGCGGGTGTCATGGCGTCAAGGTCACTCATCCAGCCCACGATGGGGCGCCGGTAGGGTGAGGCGACAAATACCGTGGCCATCAGCGCCTCGTTCATCATGGCTCGGGGACTGTCTTCGGTGCGCAGGCGTCGCTCTTCTTTGACGACCTCGATTTCTTTGGCAAACTCGGCGTCGGCCCACTGGTTGCTGGCAAAACGGTCGGCCTCCAGGCGCATCACGTCTTCTAGCCGGGCCGCTGGGATTTGTTGGTAGTAGCCGGTGTAGTCCTTGCCAGTGAAGGCGTTTTCTCGTCCGCCCAGGGCCGCGACTTGGCGAGAAAATTCCCCTGGCTTGAGTTCGGCCGTGCCCTTGAACAACATGTGCTCAAGCACATGGGCCACCCCAGAGGTGCCGTCCACCTCGTCCATGGCACCCACCCGCAGCCAGAGCATATGAACCGCCGTGGGTGCCCGGCGGTCGGGCTTGACGATGACGGTTAGGCCATTGGCCAAGGTGAATTGGTTTGTGACTGCCGCCGTTTGGGCCAGCGCGCCTGTGGCGAACATGGCAGACAGGGTCAAACAAAAAGGCACAAGGCGCATGGTGAGGTGTTTCATAGAATAGTCTGATTCTAGGCAGCGCCGAATGTTCAGTTTTTTTAAAAAGAAATCCCCACCCCCGGCGCCAGACAGGCCCCAAGCGAGCACACAGGCGCTTGTCAAACTGCCCGATCAGGACCTGCCAAGCAAAGCGAGCGGCGCCCCAATCCCACGGAGTTCTTGGCTGGCCCGGCTCAAACAGGGTTTGCAAAAGACCGGCAGCAGCATCGCTGGCGTCTTCACCGGCACCCGCATCGACGAGGCGCTGTATGAAGACCTGGAGTCAGCGCTGCTGATGGCCGACACCGGCGTGAAGGCTACCGAGTTTTTGCTAGCAGACCTCAAACGCAGGGTGAAAGAGGCGCGCGCCACCGAGCCAGCTGCGGTCAAGGCGCTGCTGGTGGAATCGCTCACCACGCTGCTGACCCCGCTGCAGAAGCCGCTGCTGATCGGGCAGCACAAGCCCACTGTGGTCATGGTCGCTGGCGTCAATGGAGCCGGCAAGACCACCTCGATCGGCAAGCTCACCCACCACCTGGCGCAGGAGGGTGCCAGCGTGCTGCTGGCGGCGGCCGACACCTTTCGCGCGGCGGCACGCGAGCAGTTGGGCGTTTGGGCCGAGCGCAACACGGTGGAAATCATCAGCCAGGAGGGCGGCGACCCGGCAGCGGTAAGCTTTGATGCGGTGAGCGCCGGGCGAGCGCGCGGCCGCGACGTGGTCTTGGTGGATACCGCCGGACGGCTACCAACCCAGCTGCACCTGATGGAAGAGCTGAAAAAAATCAAACGCGTGATCCAGAAGGCCGACGCCAGCGCACCGCACGAGGCCCTGCTGGTGATCGATGGCAACACCGGGCAGAACGCGCTGGCCCAGGTGCGCGCCTTTGACGACGCGCTGCAACTGACCGGCCTGATCGTGACCAAACTGGATGGCACCGCCAAGGGCGGCGTGCTGGCGGCCATTGCGCGCGAGCGGCCGATCCCGGTCTACTTTATCGGCGTTGGCGAACAGCTGGCCGACCTCGAAACCTTCAACGCCCGCGAGTTTGCGCAGGCCCTGTTGTCATGAACGACCATCACCCCAATCACCCCAACCACTTCAATCACCCCGCTTACCCCCCAGTGGGAATGGATTTTGGCCGGCGCGGGAATGACCGGCAACACCGCAACCGTCATTTCCGCGAAAGCGCAGACCCATGTCTGCCAACGCGACGTGGCTTGCTGGCCCTGCTGGCATCCATCGGGTGCATGACGGCGGGCATGGCCACGCCGGCCT
The DNA here is from genome assembly GCA_945861195.1 of Rhodoferax sp. OV413. Classification (GTDB taxonomy): domain Bacteria; phylum Pseudomonadota; class Gammaproteobacteria; order Burkholderiales; family Burkholderiaceae_C; genus Rhodoferax. The sequence continues at coordinate 49 of CAMATS010000262.1, read as the reverse complement.
GGGCCCAGGCCAACCCGGCGTGGGCGGCCATCGAGGTCCGGGCGCGCGG
>CAMATS010000261.1 GCA_945861195.1 Rhodoferax sp. OV413 | reverse complement strand
TCAGCGTGCCCGAACCCGGTTCGTCAAGCGCCACACGCTTGCCCTTCAGGTCTGCCACCGACTTGTAGCCCGAGCCTTTTTTAACCACGATATGCAGGCTCTCAGGGTACAGGTTGGCAATCATGCGCAGCCCAGGCACATTGGGTTTGCCCTCAAAAATGCCGGTGCCTTTTTGCGCCCAGGTCGCCACATCCGACTGGCTGAAGCCAGACTCCATGGCGCCACCCACGATGCCATTGACATTGCCCAATGAACCGCTGGTGGCCTGAGCAGTAGCCACAATTTTCCCGGGTTGCGACACGGCGTTGGCGATCATGCCGCCAATGGGGTAGTAGGTGCCGGCGGTACCACCCGTGCCGATGCGAAAAAATTGCTGGGCGCTGGCGGGGCCAGCAAGCAAAGCGCTGGCAGCAACAAGTGCCGAGAAAAACTTCAAATTCATGGTGTCTCCTGGTTAAAAAAATTGCTCAGGGTACGCAAAAACCCGGGCAGATCGCGAGCATAACCCAGGCGATTGGAGCTAGGTGATGACCATGAGCACGCTGCATGGCGCATGCTCCACCAGGGCGCTCGACCCCGACCCACCCCACCAGCGTGTCACCCAATTTTTTTCGTGCTTGTGGCCGACCACAATCAGATCGGCTGAAATTTTTCGCGCAAAGCTGCTGATTTCATGCACCGAATCGCCCACCAGCACCTCGCCTGACACCTTAAAGCCAGAATCGGTCAGGCTTCGCAGTCCCTGTTCGAGCACATTTTTGTAACTCTTTTTTTCGCGTGCATGGTTCTCGGGGTCGTAGAAGCCCCCTTCGGCCGCAGCAAAAACAATGTCTCTGGGCATCACCGCGACCAGGGTGAGTGCAGCACCACTCCACTGCACGATGTCCTGGCAGTCAAGCAGGGCCTTCTGCCCGGCTTGACTGCCGTCGTAAGCCAACAAAATTTGCTTGTACATGATGGGCTCCTTTGAATCAACGATTTGCGGCAAGCCACGCAATTTAATCATTTTTACGCTGCTTCAAGCCGGTGTTTACCCTAGCCGCCATGACACGGAGCCTGCAACTAAAGCTGTTATTTCAATGCGAGGCCAAGGCCACCCGCCCAGCGCAAACCCACTCTGGCGGGTCAGCCTTGTTCGGACTTGTAGGCCGCGTAAGCCGCATCAACACCTGCGCCACGGCTAAAGCGGTGCCCCTCGGCGGCCAATACAGTCTCCAGGGCCCCGAGGGTTTGCAACACACAGTCGAGTCGGGCGTTGTAGCCCATCGCACCAATGCGCCACACCTTGCCATGCAGCGGGCCAAAGCTGGTTCCGATCTCGATATTGAAATCATCGAGCAGGGCGGCGCGCAGTTTGTCGCCATTCACGCCATCGGGCACATAAACCCCAGTCACGTTGGGCATTTTGTGCGCCATATCACCGTAGAGCTTGAGTTGCATGGCCTGCAGGCCGGCCACCACCGCACGCGAGGCGGCCGCATGGCGCGCGTAGACCTGGGGCAGGCCTTCATCAACAAAGATACGGGCGCATTCACGTGCGCCGTACAGCATGGTGGTGGCTTCGGTGTGGTGGTTCAGGCCCGCATCGCTCCAGTAGTCCATGACCATCGCCAGATCCATGTAATTGGAGGCGATGCGCATGCCCGGGCCTGCCACATAGTTGGCCGGGCGCAAGCCGTCCTCGATGTGACGGCGGGTGTAAATGGTGCTGGCCATGGCGTCAGACAGAGTGATGGGCGCAGCACCAGACGGCCCAGCCAGGCATTTTTGTAAGCCGGCAGTCACCGCGTCGACTTGCCAGGCATCCGCCGGCAGGGGTGTGCCGCCGCAGGAGGCGGTGGCGTCAACTTGCAGCATGGCGCCGTAGCGGTGACATAACTCACCCAAGCCCTCAAGCGGTTGCAGCATGGTGGTGGAGGTATCGCCCTGGCAAATCGCGACCAATTTGGGCGAAAACTCTTTCAGCGCAACTTCGATCTGCGCCAGTTCAAACACCGTTCCCCATGGCGCTTGTAACACGCGCACCTCGGCGCCGCAGCGTTGCGCTATTTCGTTGAGCAGCTGACCAAAGCGGCCGAAGCTGCACACCAAAACCTTTTGGCCGGGCTCAATGGCCGAGAGCATGACCATCTCGATGGCAGCGCGGGCGGTGCCATCGAGCACCAGCGTCCAGTCGTTGCGGGTTTCGAAAAAGGCACGGTAGAGCGCCATGGTTTCACGCATCATGCGGCGAAACTGCGGATCAAACTGGCCCAGCAACTGGGTCGACATGGCTTTGAGAACGCGCGGGTCGGCGTTGATGGGCCCCGGACCCATGAGCAAGCGCGGAACGATATTCAGGTCTTCAAAGGCACTGGAAGCGTTGGCCAAAGGGGACAAGCGCGGGAGCGAAGTACGCATCATATGGCATGATGATAGCAAAATCGTATACAAAACCAAGCACGCTTTGCTACTCACTTTGCTATTCACTTTGCCACCCATCTTGACCTCCCCCACATGACCACGCCCCGGCACACCAGCGCCTACATCAAGGCCAACCTGTATAAAGATTCTGTCGCCTTGATGCGCGTGGCCCAAGGTTTGCTCGCAATGCCCGGTGTGGTGAATGCGACCCTGCAAATGGGCAACCCGGCAAACAAAGAGATCTTGCAAGAAGCCGGGCTGCTCACGGATGCAGTCAAAGACGCCGGCCCCAGCGATGTCATGGTGGTGCTGCAGGCGCTCACAGCTGCCGACTGTGCGGCGGCTGTGGCGGCATGTCAGGCACAGCTCGAGGGCACGGAAAAACCGGCAGCAGGTGCGCCGCAGGCAGGAGGCGCGGCCGTCCTGCCCACCAGCCTGTCCATGGGACAAGCCGGCCTGCATAGTGCGAATCTGGCGCAAATCTCGGTGCCTGGCGCTTACGCAGCGGCTGAGGCACTCAAGGCGGTCAATCTTGGGCTCAATGTCTTTTTATTCAGCGACAACGTGCCACTGGCCCAGGAGGTGGCCCTCAAGCGCGAGGCCGCCCGGCGCGGGGTTTTGGTGATGGGGCCAGACTGCGGAACAGCCATCATCGGCGGCGTGCCGCTGGGTTTTGCCAACGCGCTAAGGCGCGGCTCTATTGGCCTGGTAGCAGCCTCGGGAACGGGGCTTCAAGAGGTGAGCAGTCAAATTCACCGCATGGGCGGCGGCATCAGCCATGCTATTGGCACCGGCGGTCGCGATGTCTCTGAGGCCGTGGGTGGCAGCACCATGCTGCAAGGCATTGCCTTACTGGCGCATGACCCGGGTACCGAGCTGATTGCTGTGATCTCTAAGCCGCCTGCAGCCAAAGTGGCAAAGCAGGTCTTGGCTGCCCTGCGGGCCTCGGGCAAGCCAGCGGTGGTTCTTTTTTTGGGCAGCAGGCGGCTCCAAAACAAGAGCCCAAAGAGCAGCGCGCTGCAAGTGGCGCACACCCTGGTCGACTGCGCCGCCATGGCCGTCAGCATGACGGGCCTGAGCCCGGCCAACGCCAAGGGGCGGCGCACCCGGCCTTACCCCCTGCCTTCGAGGCCGGTTTTTGCCAGCAGCCAACAATACCTGCGCGCCCTGTATGCCGGTGGCACTTTCACGGCTGAGGCGCAAATAATTTGGGCCCAAGCCGGCCTGAAAGTGTGGTCCAACGTCGCCCTGCACAAGGCTCTAAACCTGCCCAACCCCCGCCAGGCCAGCCGCGAACACACCGCACTTGACCTCGGAGACGACGCCTTCACAGTGGGCCGCCCGCACCCGATGATCGACCAGGCGGCCCGCATCGAGCGCCTGCTGCTGGAGGCCGCCGACCCAACGGTTCGGGTGGTGGTGCTCGATGTGGTGATTGGCTGGGGCGCGCACAGCAACCCGGCCGGCGAACTCGCAGCAGCAATCCGGCGGGCGAAAACCATCGCCCGGCAAGGCGGGCGCCACCTGGCGGTGGTGGGCTTTGTCTGCGGCACCGAGTCTGACCCCCAAGTACTGTCGCGCCAAGAGGCCTTGCTGCGTGCGGCAGGCATGGTGCTGGCGGGCAACAGCGCCAATGCCGCTTGGCTGGCCGGGCAATGGGTGCGTTAAGCAGCAGCCCGCTGACAGCGCGCAAGCGCGTGGTGGTCGCACTGGGGGGCAATGCCGCCTATCCGCCCACCATCAAGGGCACGGCCGAGGAACAACTGGCACTCATGCGACAGGTTTGCGCGCACCTGGTCGAGATCATCCGCGCAGGTTGGCAATTGGTACTGACCCACGGCAATGGGCCGGTGGTGGGCAATATTTTGTACCGCATGGCGCGCACCGCCGACGAGCTCCCGCCCATGCCCATGGATGTTTGCGTGGCCCATTCGCAAGGCGGTATGGGCTACATGCTGCA
>CAMATS010000260.1 GCA_945861195.1 Rhodoferax sp. OV413 | reverse complement strand
ATTTCTTCGGCGGGCTTGCATTCGGCTGTTCAATGGGATTTCTATTTAACTGGCTGTTGGCAAGCGTCAGCGCGTCAGCGCGTCAAGCCGAAGGCTTCAAGTCGGGGAGCGGTGGGCAAGTCACGCACCGCGCAGCGGCTGTACACAGGCTTGTCCTGTGGGCAGGTGACTTGTCCACGGCGGGCGCGATATCTGATCGGCCTAAAAATATGAGCGTTGGATAGAAAGCCTCCAAAGCTAGCCACAGATTCTTCGGACAAACCCAAAAAATCTCCCACAAGAACTTTGAACAAGCGGTCCTTGTGGGAGAGTCTCTTTCGACCAAGATCGAGACCATTAAAGTGTGCCACGCCTTACTGCAAAACCCAAAATTTTTATCCCTTTTGCTGCAAATTGATACGGAACTTGCCGCCCAGATGCGCGCTCGCGGGTGCCCATGTGGTGGCTCCTTGCACCGGGCAGACTACCCGCGCAAGCCCCGTGCCTGCCCCAAAGAAGTACGCCATGCCTTCGATTCGCGCCTGAGTTTTTGCTGTGGCCAGTGCCGCAAACGCTACACCTGTGCTTCCGTACGCTTCCTTGGGCGGCGTGTCTACCTGGGACTCGTCGTCCTGCTGGCCAGCGTCAGGCGCGCCAAGCTGAGCGCTTCAGCACTGCAGGTGGTGCACATGCTGGCGGTTCCAGAGCGCACGGTAGCGCGGTGGCGCAGTTGGTGGCTGCAGATATTCCCATCAACGCCGCTGTGGCGGGCAGGCTGCGCACGCTTCATACCTGCAGTTGCCCACGAACACCTCCCGCACAGCCTGATTGAGCGATTCCAGGGAGACCCGGCGCATTGCCTGGTGCATCTGCTGGCCTTCCTCTCGCCCTTGAGCGTGCCGCGCTGATCACGTTATTTGCTGGGTGTTCGTATCACGCAGAGGATGCCAATAGTCAAGACGGACAGAACTTTTTAGTCTCACTGCACAAGCGATACCGCCGGTATTGCATTTTTTGGAGTGTGATTTGTTACCCATCAAGGACCCCGCCGAGCGTGACGCCTTCGCCCGTCTGCGCTTCTCTATCATCGGCCCGCTGCTCGCCGCACCCCCCAAGCCCGGAGAACTGCAAAGTGAACTGGCAAGGCTGGGCGCGCGCGTTTGGCGCCATCCATCTTCTGGCCTGGACGTTACGTTTGCCGCCTCCACCATGGAGCGCTGGTATTACGCTGCCAGGCGTGCCAATGACCCGGTCGCGGCACTCAAGAGCCGCCTTCGTAGCGACATCAACTACTTCCCCAGTCTCAATCAGCCGATCATTGACACACTGGTCCAGCAATACCGAGAACATCCGGGCTGGACTATGCAGCTGCACTTTGACAACCTGTGCGCCGCATTCAAAGACCGCACCGATACGGTGGCCTCCTATCCGACTGTGCGCCGCTACCTCATGGCCCACGGCATGTTCCGCCAAGCTCAACCCAAACGGGCCACTTCCGGCGCGCTTGCCGCGCGCGACCGGCTTGAGCGCTTGGAGGTGCGCAGCTTTGAAGTCGATCATGTCAGCGCCCTATGGCATCTGGACTTCCACCACGGTTCGCGCAAGGTGCTTACCCGCCAGGGCGCCTGGGTGACGCCCATGCTGATGGGTGTGCTGGATGACCGCTCCCGCCTGGTGTGCCATCTGCAGTGGTATCTGGACGAGACGGCCTACAGCCTGATTCACGCCTTGTGCCAGGCCCTCATGAAGCGCGGTCTGCCGCGTGCATTGATGAGCGACAACGGCGCCGCCATGCTGGCCGAAGAAACGACGGCCGGCTTGGCCAGGCTGGGTATTGTTCATCAAACAACGCTTCCCTATAGCCCTTACCAGAACGCCAAGCAGGAGTCCTTCTGGGGTCGTGTCGAGGGGCGTCTGATGCCCATGCTCGAAGGCCAGAAGGACCTCACGCTCGATGATCTGAACTTGGCCACCCAGGCCTGGGTGGAGCAGGAATACCACCGCACGGTGCACTCCGAGATCAAGGCCACGCCCCTGGAGCGCTATTTGGCAGGCCCCAGTGTGGCCCGGCCTTGCCCATCCAGCGACACCTTGGGCAATGCCTTCCGTGTGGAGGTCGTGCGCCGCCAGCGCCGCTCAGATGGCACCGTCAGTCTGGGCGGTATGCGCTTTGAAGTCCCCAGCCGTTACCGCCATGTGCAGCAAGTCCATCTGCAATACGCCCGCTGGGATCTGGCCCATGTGGACATGGTCGAGAGTCGAACAGGGGCCATTCTTTGCCAGGTCTTGCCACTGGATAAATCGGCCAACGCAACCGGACAGCGGCGCAAACTGAGCCCGGCCGCGCGCGATCTCACGCCCTTGGTACCTAAGGGGTTGCCGGCATTGATGACCCAACTGCTGGCCGAGTACGCCGCCACCGGCGTCCCACCGGCTTATCTGCCAAGTTCCGAGGAAGTGTTGCCATGAACCACAAACTGCTGGCCCTTTATGGGCTCAAATTCAACCCCTTCTCCCCGGAGCTCCCCGTAGACGCTATCTATGTTCCCCCGAAGATTGAGAGCTTTTGCTGGCGTATTGAACACGCACAGATTCGTGAAGGTGGGTTTGCCTTGGTTCACGGTGACCCAGGCAGCGGCAAGAGTGTGGCGCTGCGCTTGCTTGCCGAGCGGTTGCGCAAGTTGCCTGACGTCACGGTGGGTGCCATCAACCACCCCCAAAGCAACCTGACGGACTTTTACCGTGAGCTGGGCGACATCTTTAGTGTGCCCCTGCGACCGAGCAACCGCTGGGGTGGCTTCAAGGCCTTGCGCGAGCGCTGGCTTGGCCACATGGAATCGAGCAACTGCCGCTCGGTGCTGTTGGTTGACGAGGCCCAGGAGATGACCAACCAGGTCCTCTCGGAGTTGCGCCTGATGAACTGCTCGCGGTTTGACTCTCAGCCCTTGCTTTGCATTGTGCTGGCGGGCGACGCACGGCTGCTTGAGAAGCTGCGCCAGGAAGACCTGATTCCGCTGGGTAGCCGCATCCGTACCCGACTGGCTACCGAGTTCGCCAGTCGCGAAGAGTTGTTGGCTTGTCTGGATCACTTGCTGGCCCAGGCCGGCAATGCCAGCCTGATGACCCAGGCCTTACGCAACACCTTGTGTGACCACGCCGCCGGGAACTACCGTATCTTGACGACCATGGCAGCCGAGCTGCTGGCCGCCGGTGCGCAGAAAGACTTGGCCGTGTTGGACGAGAAGCTCTACCTGGATGTCTTTGCGCCGCCGGCGAAGACAACCCAGCGCCGCTCAACAGGGGCGCGGTCATGAAGCCCAAACACCCATTTCCCTGCCCGATGTGTGACTGCGATAAAACTCGCACCTTGTCGGATGAGTCTGCGGTAGAGATATACGAGTTCCTGGAAGCCATCTCAGCGAACTTCCAGAGTCGCTACTGGCAGCGGATTGACCGCCATTACGCTATGAAGGCAAAGCGTAATATCAACGAACAGCAACCATGGCGGCGCAAGGACATTCCGTTCTAACCCACCATACACAATCAAAATCCAACGGCGCCTGTAGAAATACCGGCGCCGTTTGCATTGGTGCGACCGCCAGCACCGCCATCGCGTCCATCACCGATCGTGAAAATCAGTCCAGCAAATCAGTTGGCCACACTCACACCTGCCGGCACAGTGCGTGCTCCATGGGGCTGAGGGTAGGGCGTTTGGGTCGTGCTCACCGTTCGCCGCTGCTGCCCACGCTGGGTTGAACGGCTGGGCGCAGGGTTGGCGGCGGTGGCTGTTAACGCGGTGGCGTTGCTCTGGGAATAGGCTCGGACGGATTTTTTGACCAAACGCGACTATGCCGGCATGAGGCTCGGAGAAATCCAGCGAATCGAGTACTTCTTGGTCGATGTAGTCGTTCTCTAATATGAGATCAGCCTGCGCCGGGTGATTTTTATAGTCACCTTCTGTCTAGGCCAGGTATGTTTCTGCGCCATTGGAAGACCCGCTTCTCGCTCAGTGGCGCGGCCTTGGGTGTGGGCACCACTTTGTGCGGCTTCGTCTTCGATTGCGCTAGGCTTTGGTCTACCGATTCACGAAGCGCTTTGCCGGGCTTGAACTTCAGGACCTGCCGCGCAGGGATCAGCACACTGTCGCCGTTTTTGGGATTGCGGCCCAAGCGCGGCGCATGTTGGGTCACTGTAAAGCTGCCGAACCCCCGGATGTCGATGCGACTGCCAGCGCCCAGGGCGCTGTTGAGGGCCTCCAAAATCGTCTTGGCGGCCAGTTCCGTGTCCGCGAGTGTCAACTGCCCGAAGCGACCGGCCAGTGCGCTGATGAGGTCTGATCGGTTCATTTGATTCGGTTTGATAGGGCTTGACTTGGAGGTTGCAGGCC
>CAMATS010000259.1 GCA_945861195.1 Rhodoferax sp. OV413 | reverse complement strand
GCCGGCTTCTACAACTTTTTAGTGCCTTTCATTGAAACTACCGAGCAGGCCAGCGCCGCGGTAGCCGCCACCCGTTATCCGCCCCAGGGTGTGCGCGGTGTTTCGGTGTCGCAGCGTAACAACCGCTATGGCACCCTGCCCGATTACTTCAAGGGCATCAATGAGCAGATTTGTGTGCTGGTACAAATTGAGAGTCGGCTGGGCGTGGCCGCAGCCAGCGACATCGCCTCCGTGCCGGGGGTCGACTGTGTGTTTGTTGGCCCGTCGGACCTGGCGGCCGCTTATGGCCACCTGGGCAACCCTGGTCACCCCGAGGTACAGGCGGCAATCGCCGAAGTTTTTGCTGCAGGCCAGGCTGCCGGCAAACCCTTGGGTATTTTGGCGCCGGCCGAGGCCGACGCCCGCCGCTACCTGGCCATGGGTGCGAGCTTTGTCGGCGTGGGCAGCGACCTGGGCCTTTTTCGCAATGCCAGCCAGGCCCTGTGCGACCGTTACCGTGACTAGCATCCCCGGAGCTGGGCGCCAGGCGTTTTTGGTTTTTTTGGAGAAATGCAATGCATAAATTGGGTTTTATCGGCCTGGGCATCATGGGCGCGCCCATGGCCCAACATCTGCTGGCAGCCGGGCACCAGGTTTTTTTGCACAGCCGCAGCGGTGTTCCGGCGACCCTGCTGGGCGCGGGCGGCTTGGCTTGCAGCAGCGCGCAGCAGGTTGCACAGCAGGCCGACATCATTTTCATGATGCTGCCCGACACGCCAGATGTGGCGCGGGTGCTGTTTGGTGAATCCGGCCTTGCCGCTGGCCTCATCGCTGGTAAGACCGTGGTCGATATGAGCTCCATCTCCCCCATGGAGACCAAGGACTTTGCCCAAAAGATCAATGCCCAGGGCTGCGACTACCTGGATGCGCCAGTCTCGGGCGGCCAGGTAGGTGCCAAGGCCGCCAGTCTGACCATCATGGTGGGCGGCCCGCTTGCCGCGTTCGAGCGCTTGCGACCCCTGTTTGAGCTCATGGGCAAGAACATCACCCTGGTCGGGGGCAATGGCGACGGTCAGACCTGCAAGGTGGCCAACCAGATCATTGTGGCCCTGAATATTGCTGCCGTGGGCGAAGCCCTGCTGTTTGCCAGCAAGGCCGGAGCTGACCCGGCCAAGGTACGCCAAGCCTTGATGGGCGGCTTTGCCGCCTCGCGCATCCTCGAGGTGCACGGCGAGCGCATGATCAAGCGCACCTTTGCCCCGGGCTTTCGCATTGGCCTGCACCAAAAAGACCTGAACCTGGCCCTGCAGGGCGCCCGTGCTTTGGGCGTGGCCTTGCCGCAAACCGCCAGCGCAGCGCAACTGATGCAGGTGTGCAGTGCCAATGGCATGCAAGACCTTGACCACTCGGCCCTGGTTCGTTCATTGGAAATCATGGCTGATCATCAGGTCGCTCCGGGTTGAGGCGAGTGGCTCGGTGTGCCAAAACCCAGGGGTAGCGCTAGCCCGCCCCGGCCAGCAGCGCGCAAGGCTGCTGGTTGCAGGTTTGTATTTTTTATTTCCAGCCAGCCATGACCTTGCAGCAGCAAGCAAACCAGTCTTTCGAGAACCGGCGGCGCTGGCTGCAGGCGGCCGGCGCCAGCGCCGCCACGCTGTGGCTGCCACGCAGTGCCTGGAGTCAGCCGCGCTGGGCGGCCAACCCGTTCACGCTGGGTGTGGCAAGCGGTGCGGCCACCCCCAGTTCGGTGCTGCTCTGGACCCGGCTGCACCTGCCTGGCGTGGCCGCCGCCAGCCTGGGGTCAGCCCCGATCACGGTACGCTGGGAACTGGCTGATGACGAGGGCTTTCGGCGCATCGCGCACAGCGGGCAGACGCTGGCCCCAGCCGAGTTGGCCCATTCGGTGCACCTCGAGGTGCCCGGCCTGGCGCCCGAGCGTTGGTACTTTTACCGCTTCATGGTGGGCGACCATGTCAGCCCGGTCGGGCGTACCCTGACGTTGCCGCGCCCGCAGGACCAGGTGCAGCGCCTGCGGCTGGCCTACGCCTCCTGCCAGAAGTGGGAGGATGGCTTTTTTAGTGCCTGGCGCCATTTGCGTGCCGAGCATCCCGACGGCGTGGTATTTCTGGGCGACTACATCTACGAGTACCCGGGCCGCAGCAGCCGGGTGCGCGTGCCCAGCGGCGGCTGGGTGCTGACGCTGGACGACTACCGCCGACGCTATGCCCTCTACAAAAGTGACCCGGACCTGCAGGCCATGCATGCCGCCTGCCCTTGGTGGGTGACCTGGGACGACCATGAGGTGCAGAACGACTATGCCGGTGAACAGCAGGGAAATAGCGGCTACGCCAGCCCGGCAGTCGACTTTGCGATTCGCCGGGCCGCCGCCTACCAGGCCTGGTACGAGCACCTGCCAGTGCGCCAAACCGTGCTGACCAGGTCCTTGGCCGGGCTGGCCAGCGGCGCCGAGATGCGCATTCACGGCCGGGTTCAATTTGGCCAACTCGCCGATCTTTACCTGCTGGATGCCCGCCAATACAAAGATCCCCAGGCCTGCACCAAGGACGGTGCCCCTGGCTCTGGCCGGGTCGACACGGCTCGATGCCCGACTTGGCTGGATCCCCGGCGCAGCATCCTGGGGCGGGCTCAGGAGCAGTGGCTCGAGAGCGAATTGGCGCACACCAGCAGCCGGCAAACCCGCTGGCAAGTGTTGGGCCAGCAGACATTGTTCGGCTCGCTCGGGGGCAAGATCGGCAGTGGGCAGACCCTGTGGAACGATGGCTGGGACGGTTACCAAGCCGCTCGCACCCGCCTGACGCAGGCGTTGCAACAGCATGCTGTTCCCAACCCGGTGTTTCTGGGTGGCGATGTGCATGAGAACTGGGTGGGCCATGTCAAACAGGACTATGCCAACCCGGGAAGCCCTGCTGTGGGGGTCGAGTTTTGCGGCACCAGCATCAGCTCTCGTTCGGGCGGAAATGCGCAAACCGCCCAGCGGCTGGCAAACAACCCGCACTTTGTCTTTGCCGATGCCCAGCACCGCGGCTATGGCCTGCTGGACTTCACGCCTCATCAATTACGCACCACCCTGCGCGGGCTGGACGACGTGAGTCGCCAAGACAGCTCAGTGGCCACCCTGGCCAGCTTTGTGGTCCAGTCTGGGCGCCCGGTGGTTGAGCTCGCATAAGTGCTCGTGCCGTCTAGCCTTGCAATCTTTCTGGGGCTCAGACTTAACACAGCTCCGCAGTTGGGTGCGTCATGGGGTATGCAAGATCAGCCCGGCTTGGCTGGGTGCGCTACGGTGTGTGCGCGATCAGGCCGCCTTGGCATCCAGCTCCGCGGTTGGGTGCGCTAGGGCATGTGCACGATCAGGCCGGCGGGGCATTCAGCTCCGCGGCTGGGTGCGCCACGGCATGTGCACGATCAGGCCGGCGGGGCATTCAGCTCCGCGGCTGTCCCCCGGCCTGCGGCCTCCTCCTTGATGCCGCTGCGCCGAATGCCCCGCCGGCCTGATCCGGCAGGGTTGTGGCAGGGTTGTGGCAGGGTTGCGGCCTTGCTGCGGTATCTTGACCTCTGTTGTCATCTTCGGCCCAGGGCGGGTCGAGAGCAGTCTGTAGCAATTTATTCGGCTGTGGCTGCCATCGCCTGCTCGGCTCGGTAATCCACTGCTGGCGCTGTACTCAGGCGCTCAATGAGGTTTTGCATGAATCGTTCGCATTGGTGCAGCTGTGATAGAGACACGAACTCGTCGGCTCGGTGCGCTTGGTCTATGCTTCCTGGCCCGCACACCACGGTGGGAATGCCTGCGCCTTGAAAAAATCCCGCCTCAGTACCGTAAGACACTTTGCCCGAAGCATGGGGCCGCAGCAGCGACTTGGCCAGCAGCGTGATGCTGCCCTGCTCGGCGGCGTCTAGCACTGGAACATCGAAGATGCGCTCTAGCTCAACTGCAGCTTCTGGAAAACGGGCGCGCATCCGTGGCTCGAGCTCGTCGGTGATGTAGCGACGGATACGTTCGATGAATTGGTCGGGGTCAGCACCCGGTACATAGCGCAGGTCAAAGAAAAATTCGCACTCGGCTGGAACGATGTTTTTGCCGTTGCCCCCGCTGATGACATTGGTCGAAAGGGTCGAATACGGCACGCCAAAACCTTCCACGTGCAGGCCCTGGCGTTCTTCGTTCCAAGCCATGTCTTGGATGAAGGTGATTACCCGCGCCGCGTATTCGATGGCGTTCACGCCCCTTGGGGTCAAAGACGAGTGCGCGGCTCGGCCATGCACCCGGCAGCGGTAAGCCTGGCCGCCCTTGTGCGCAGTGACCACCTGCATGTCTGTCGGCTCGCCGACCACGCAGCCATCGGGCCGGATGCCCGCGAGGGCTAGTTCTGACAGCATCACAGGAA
>CAMATS010000258.1 GCA_945861195.1 Rhodoferax sp. OV413 | reverse complement strand
CACCCTGGCCAGCCAGCCCTGGTGGTGCTGGCCGGGTTCATGCGTATCTTGACCCCCGCTTTTGTGGCGCGCTATGCGGGGCGCCTGCTCAACATCCATCCCTCGCTTCTGCCGGCCTTCCCTGGGCTGCACACGCACCAAAAAGCGCTGCAGGCGGGTTGTCGGTTTGCTGGTGCCACGGTGCACCAAGTGACAGCCGATCTGGATCAGGGCCCGATCTTGGCGCAGGCTTTGGTGCCGATCTTGCCCGGGGACGACCCGCAGCAACTGGCAGCCCGGGTGCTGACCCAAGAGCACCTGATTTATCCCCGGGCGATTGCCGCTTGGCTGGAAAACCAAGACCCAGAGGCCTAAAAAACCTGCGGTGGGCAGCTGGGCTTAGGCCGGCGAATCGTTCGCCAACCAAAGAAATCTTGGCTGCCACCGGCCATCGAACTGCACCTGTTCTGCAAACATGGCAGCCGGGCGCACCCACAGCCCCTGCTCGCCATACAGGGCGCGGTAGAGCGCCATGGGCTCCAAAGTTTCACTGTGGCGCACGGTGTCGAGCACCTCATAGAGCAAACCTTTGTAGTGCCGGTAGCGGCCGCGGCGGATGTTGATCATGGGGGGCAGAGCGGTGTCGGTCATGGGACAATCCTAGCTTATGCATCCCAAAGCCCTGCTCGACGCCTGCGCTGAGTTGGTCGCGCTGACACTCCGTTTTGACCACCCTGCTGATGCAGTGGTGTCGCGTTTTTTTCGCGACAACCGAAGTCTGGGTCCGCGCGAGCGCGCCACGCTGGCGGAGACTACCTTTGCTGTGCTGCGAAAAAAATTACTGTTCGATCATTTTGCCCCGTCGGGCAGCGGACCCAAGGCGCGGCGCTTGGCGATTCTGGGTTTTTTTGGGCCAGGCGATTTTTTGCGCAGCGCCCTGAGCGATCAAGAAAAAAAATGGCTTGACCAATGCGAGCAGATCAAACCGCAAGATCTGATGGAGCGGCATCGCCACAACCTGCCAGAGTGGCTGGTGGAGCCACTCAAACAGCAATTGGGTGTTGAATTCTGGCCGCTGGTGGAGAGCATGGCATTGGGTGCAGGGCTTGATTTGCGCGTGAACGCGTTCAAGGCCAAGCGCGCAGATGTACAAAAGGCCCTGGCCCAGGCCGGTATCAAGGCTCTGCCAACACCGTACTCGCCCTGGGGCCTGCGCATTGCCGGGAAACCGGCCTTGAACCGGCTTGAGGCCTTTATCCGCGGCGACTTTGAGGTACAGGACGAGGGCTCGCAACTGCTCGCGCAGTTGCTGGACGCCAAGCGCGGCGAGATGGTGGTTGATTTTTGCGCCGGCGCCGGCGGCAAGACCTTGGCATTGGGTGCGGCCATGCGCAGCACCGGTCGCCTGTATGCCTTTGATACCTCTGCCCATCGGCTCGATGCCCTCAAGCCCCGACTGGCCCGCAGCGGCCTGTCTAATGTTCACCCGGCTGCCATTGCCCATGAGCGCGATGATCGTATCAAGCGGCTGGCCGGCAAGATCGATCGGGTGCTGGTGGATGCCCCCTGCTCGGGCCTGGGTACGCTCAGACGCAACCCCGATCTGAAGTGGCGCCAAAGCCCCGAGTCGGTGCAAGAGATGGCGCTCAAGCAGGCCGCTGTGCTGCATAGCGCGGCCCGTCTTCTCAAACCCGGCGGGCGTTTGGTGTATGCCACCTGCAGCCTGTTAACCCAGGAAAATGAGACCATTGCCGAGGCTTTCACGGCCAGCAACCCGGGCTTCGGCCCACTTGCAGTGGGGGCTATTTTGTCGGCGCAAAAGCTTGCTGGCGCTACGGCTCTGTGCAGCGGCGGCAGCGACCAGCAGCTGTACCTGCGCCTGTGGCCGCACCGGCACCAGACCGATGGTTTTTTTGCTGCTGCGTGGCAAAAAGAATAAAGCAAAAAGCAGCGCTTAAAATACTCTTAGCCCACTGGTGCTGCAACTGGCAGCGACCGGTGGATCGATACCCAAATCAATATGGAACCCTAACCAACCATGCTGCTAACTGATTGGACAGTGTTTGACGCCATCATTGACTGGCTGGCCCACGGAACGTGGCAGCTGAGCTGGTGGCAAATCGTGCTGTTCACGCTGGCCATGACCCATGTCACCATGATCAGTGTGACAGTCTTCCTGCACCGCCACCAGGCCCACCGGGCGCTTGAGCTTCATCCGATTGCCTCGCATTTCTTTCGCCTCTGGTTGTGGTTGACCACCGGTCAGGTGACCAAGGAGTGGGCTTCTATCCACCGCAAACACCATGCCAAATGCGAGCAGGCCGAAGACCCTCACAGTCCCCATGTGCACGGCATCAAAACCGTGTTGCTGCAAGGCGCAGAGCTGTACCGGGCCGAATCCAAAAACAAAGAAACTCTGGCGCGCTTCGGGCATGGCACGCCAGACGATTGGCTTGAGCGGCATCTCTACACCCCCTTCTCTTGGCAGGGCGTGGGCGTGATGCTGGTGGTCGACATGTTGCTGTTCGGCGCGGCTGGCCTGACCGTGTGGGCGGTGCAGATGGCCTGGACGCCCATCATGGCGGCCGGCATCATCAACGGCGCTGCCCATTTCTGGGGCTACCGTAACTTTGAGGTGGCTGATGCCAGCACCAATATCTCTCCCTGGGGCATCCTGATCGCGGGCGAAGAGTTGCACAACAACCACCACACCTATCCCACCTCGGCCAAGCTGTCGGTCAAGCCCTATGAGTTCGACATCGGCTGGATGTACATCCGCCTGCTCGAGATGGCTGGGCTGGCCAAGTCTAAGAAGACTCCGCCCAAGCTGGCGCTGGGTGATGTCCGACCGGTAGCCGATGAAAACGCGCTCGAGGCCTTGATTACCAACCGCTACGAAATCATGGCTGGCTATGCCAAGGATATTCGCCGGGCCTGCAAGAGCGAGCTGATGGTGATGAAACAGCGCAGCGCCGACGCTGCCGTGATCCAAGCCGCTCGCCGTTGGCTGCACCGCGACGCTGACAAGGTGCCGGCATCGGCCGTGGGCCTGCTGGCCCTGGCCCGCTCGGTCTCGCCGGTGCTCGACAAAATGGTCACCATGCGCGAAGAACTGCGCCAACTCTGGCTGAATCGCTCCCACACCCGCGAGCAACTCGCCGCCGAATTACAGGCCTGGTGCCACCGCGCCGAGGCCAGTGGTATTGCCGTGCTGCAAGAATTTGCATTGAAGCTGCGTGCTGCACGGGCCTGAAACAGTCGGCGCACAAACTGCCATGGGCAGGACCTGACAGCAGTTCGGTCTTCAACAGCCCACAAAAAAGCCCGCATCAAGCGGGCTTTTTCATGGCAGAAACCGAATTACTTCAGTTTCATTTCCTTGTAATCCACGTGCTTGCGAGCTTTGGGATCAAATTTCTTGATAAGCATCTTCTCGGGCATGGTTTTCTTGTTTTTACTGGTCGTGTAGAAGTGACCGGTGCCGGCCGTGGATTCCAGCTTGATTTTTTCGCGTCCGCCTTTGGTTGCCATGGTGCTGCTCCTTAAGCTTGGCCACGTGCGCGCAGGTCTGCGAGCACTGAATCGATACCGTTCTTGTCAATGAGACGCAGACCGGCGTTGGAGATGCGCAGACGCACCCAGCGGTTTTCAGTCTCGACCCAGAAGCGGCGGTATTGCAGGTTCGGAAGGAACCGGCGCTTGGTTTTGTTGTTGGCGTGGGACACATTGTTCCCCACCATCGGGCCTTTGCCCGTGACTTCACATACGCGTGCCATGAGGACACTCCAGATTGATATCACGGCGCCCATGACTGGGCGCCTCACCTCGCCAATAAAAAAGGGTGGCGGTAACCCTGTTGCCGCATTGATTGAAACCGAAGGCTTCAACGTTTTCAGCAAAGCAGCAGATTATAGGCGATGCCCTATCATGGGGGATGCCCTCCGCACGCACCATAACGCTCACTGCGCTGGCCATGCTGGCTTTTGCCGGCAATTCCCTGCTTTGCCGACTGGCGCTCAAGGGCGGTGCCATCGACCCCGCAAGCTTTACCACCCTGCGCTTACTGGCTGGCATGGCCACGCTTTGGCTGGTGACGCGCTGGCGTTCTTCCGGCACGGGCGGCGGTCACTGGCTGTCCGGCCTGGCCCTGTTTGTTTACGCGGCCGGATTTTCCTTTGCCTACCAGAGCCTGCCGGCGGCTACTGGCGCACTGCTGCTGTTTGGCGCGGTTCAGGTCACGATGATCAGCCGTGGTGTCTGGGCTGGTGAGCGGCTGCGATTGCTACAAAGTGTGGGCATGGTGCTGGCCCTGGTCGGCCTTGTGGTGCTGCTGTTGCCAGGTCTGGCGGCGCCTCCACTGACCGGCGCCCTGTTGATGCTGGGCGCTGGATGCGCCTGGGGCGTCT
>CAMATS010000257.1 GCA_945861195.1 Rhodoferax sp. OV413 | reverse complement strand
ATTTGAAAAAAGACCCGACAGCAGCAGCCTATTTTTATCAATCCGACGGCACACCCCAGGAGATTGGACACCTGCTGCGTAACCCAGACCTGGCGGCCCTTCTGCGCAAAATCGCCAGTCAGGGTTCGGCGGCCGTGCTCGAAGGCGATGTGGCCCGGGCGATCGTCAACAAAGTGCGGCAGCATCCGAGCAACCCCGGTCTTTTGAGCGTTTCTGACCTGGCTGGCTACCAGGCACTCAAACGTGCCGCCCTTTGCCACGACTACAGCGCCCGAGGCAAACACTACCGCATCTGCGGTTTTCCACCACCGAGCTCAGGCGCCATTGCGGTCGCGCAGATTTTGGGACTGCTCAATCAAACCCAGGCGGCCGCGCTGCCACTGGAGAACGGCCTTCCTTCGGCGCAATGGCTGCACCTCTACACCGAGGCCGCCAGACTAGCCTTTGCCGACCGGGCCCAGTATTTAGGCGACCCGGATTTTGTCAGCCCGCCCGAAGGCGGCTGGGTGGGCTTGCTCGGGCCGACCTACTTGGCCGAGCGTGCCAAATTGATTGCCCAGGGCCCCAATGAGCCAAGCATGAAGACAGCAAAGCCAGGTCTGCCGGCCGGTGCCAAGACCGTCTATGCTCCAATGGCAGAACAGCCCGAGTACGGCACGTCACATGTCTCCATCGTGGACGGCAAGGGCCATTCGGTGGCTATGACAAGCACCATTGAGGATGCTTTTGGCGCACGTCAGATGGTCCAAAGTACAGCCGGTTTGGCAGGAGGCTTTTTGCTCAACAACCAATTGACCGACTTCAGCTTTGCGCCACGCGATGGCAATGGCAACCCAATTGCCAACCGGGTCGAACCCGGCAAACGGCCCCGCTCATCGATGGCGCCAACCATGGTCTTCGACAAAGCCACGGGTGAATTGCTCATCAGTGCTGGCAGCCCCGGAGGCGCATTGATCATCCATTTTGTGAGCAAAACAATCTACGGCCTGCTCAACTGGGGTTTGACGCCCCAGGAGTCCATCGCGCTGCCGAACTTTGCCTCGCTCAACGGCCCCTCAGTGCTGGAAGAAAAACGTTTCCCAGCCGCTACGCTAGAGGCCCTGAATGCGCGTGGGCACGAGGTTCTCGAGGCCAATATGACCAGCGGTCTGCAAGCCATGGCCAGGACTCAAGCAGAGGGCCCACCCTCTTGGTTGGGAGGCGCCGACCCGCGCCGTGAGGGCCTGGTCATGGGTGACTAAAACCCAAGCCCAAACGCAAACGCAAAAGCAAAAGCAAACACAGGCGCAGCAGCGGTGGCGATACCCCAGACATTCATCCAGGAGCTGTTGGCACGCGCCGACTTGGTAGACATCGTCGGACGGTATGTACAACTAAAAAAGGGCGGCGCGAATTTCATGGGGCTGTGCCCCTTTCACGGTGAGAAATCGCCATCCTTTTCAGTCAGTCCGGGCAAGCAGTTCTACCATTGTTTTGGTTGCGGAAAAAATGGCAACGCCATCGGCTTCTTGATGGAGCATGCTGGCATGAGCTTTGTTGAAGCGGTGTCGGATTTGGCCCAGCAATACGGTATGCAGGTACCCGAAGACGACGGCAGCCCGCAGGATAGGGCCCGCGCGGCTGAGCAGCGGCAACGCCAGACGACGCTCACCGATGTGCTGAAAAAAGCTGGGGAAGCCTACAAAAAGCAGCTTAAACAATCCACCAAGGCAGTCGATTACTTGAAAGGGCGTGGTTTGTCTGGCGCTATTGCCCAGCAGTTCGGGCTGGGCTATGCAAGCGAGGGCTGGCGCACACTGGCTGGTGTTTTTCCGAACTATGACGACCCGCTGCTTGTTGAGAGCGGCCTGGTGATTCTTCACAACGAAGAAGGGGCCGAAGAGAAGCGCTATGACCGCTTCCGCGACCGCGTCATGTTCCCCATCCACAACGTCAAGGGCGAGTGCATTGGCTTTGGCGGTCGGGTATTGGGCGATGAAAAACCCAAATACCTGAACTCACCAGAAACACCGGTGTTCAGCAAAGGACGGGAGCTCTATGGCCTGTTTGAAGCCCGTGGCTCGCTGCGCGAGGCCGGTTATGCGCTGGTTACCGAGGGCTATATGGATGTGGTGGCCCTGGCACAGCTGGGTTTCCCCAATGTGGTCGCCACACTGGGCACGGCCTGCACCACCGAGCATGTACAAAAACTCTTCCGCTTCACCGACGCTGTAGTCTTCAGTTTTGATGGCGACAGCGCCGGTCGGCGCGCTGCGCGTAAAGCACTGGATGCGGCCCTGTCCTTTGCCACCGATGAACGCAGCATCAAGTTTCTTTTTTTACCCGCCGAGCATGATCCTGACAGCTTTATTCGGGCCTTCGGAAAAGACGCCTTTGCACGCCATGTGAGTGAGGCTCTGCCACTCAGCCGCTTTTTGATTGATGCAGCGCAGGACGGTTGCGACCTGACTACGGCCGAAGGCCGGGCCCTTTTGGCCAGCAGGGCCCGACCACTTTGGCAGCAGTTACCCGACGGCGCCCTGAAGCGCCAACTGCTGGGCGAAATTGCAGGCTTGGTGCAACTCGACAGCCGCGACCTCACCGACCTGTGGTCGTCCAAGGGCCAGTCGCCACGCAGCGCACAAGCCAGGGGCAAAGACCCCGAGCGCCACAAGCGGCCCGACAGCCAGGGTCAACCTGCCTATGGTGCCAAAAACGCCGTGCCCACGCCGCGTTGGACCGGGCGCGCCTTGCCCTCCAGCAGGGCCGACCACGCCGCGCGCCTGTTGATGGGCAACCTGCAGGCCCTGCAGGCCTTGTCGGCCGAGGAGCATGCCATGCTGTGCGAATTGCCGACACCCCATGGACCTCTTTTTGTTTGGCTTGAATCCCAGTTGCAAGAGCAGGGAAGTCAGCCCTGGGTGGCATTGCAAGCAGGCCTGCATGGACACCCTCTCGAAGAGCTTGCAACACGACTGATGGGACGCCACGATCTCGACACCGGGTCCGCCGACACCAACGCACAGCCCGAGCGCGACGAATTGCGCAAACTGCTGGACCGAATGCTGGTGGAGCGCCTCAAGGCGCAGGAGACCCAGGCCATCGAGGCCGCATCCACAGACCCCAGTGCCCTGTCACGGTACCGAGAACTGCAGTCTCGCCGGCGCCAACTTGAAGTCGCCAGCACCCGCGTCGACACCGAGCAGGGCCCACCCTGACGACCTGGGCCACCCTGACGCCGAACTATAGGTATAATCCGATCTCTTTCTCGGCAAGCGCGACAGCAGCACCTCCGGACCCGGCCAAACGATGACTCCGCTCACGACAGGCCAAGCCACCGCAAGGACTGCACTCCAAATGTTCGCCCGCAAAGCTTGCCTGTAGATTTCTTTCCGTCCCAGCACAAACCGCCGCAGCAATCGCTTTGATTGAGCGCATGGGTGTGCAGCACAGAGGCTCCCAGATGTCCACACCAAAGTCGAAAAAGTCCGCCGCAGTGACAGCCAAGGCAGTCCAGCCAGCCAAGTCTGCAAAACCGGCGCCCAAAGCCGTGCCAAGCACTGCAAGCAAACCTGGCGCCAAACCAACTCCTGGCGCAAGCCGCCCGGCGGCTCCGGTGGCCAGCAAAAGCGGCCCAGCCAAGCCAGCATTGAAAGCCAAACCGGCGCAAGCTCCTCAGGCGCCGCTCAAATCGGCCCCGGTAAAAACCCAGGCCAAGACAAGTGCCCAGGCAAAGCCAGCGGCGAAGGCGGTAAAGGCCAGCCTGCCAGTTGCAGCCAAGCCGAGCCCCAAACCAGCCTCAAAAACCAAACCCGACGCCAAAGCGCTGGCCAAGCCGGGTCCCGCGCCAGACCCCGACATGGCCGAAATCGAGGCCGATCTGGCCGGCGAACCAGTTGCGGCAGGCGAGAAGGTCAAGCCTCTGCGCATGAAAATCAGCAAGGCCAAAGAGCGTGCCTTGATGAAAGAATTTGGGCTCGATGAGACCGTTTTGTCTGAAGAAGACATGGTCAAGCGTCGCCTACGGCTCAAGGCCCTGATCAAGCTCGGCAAGACCCGCGGCTACCTGACCCATGGCGAGATCTCGGACCACCTGCCAGACAAACTGGTGGATGCAGAGACCATGGAAGTGGTGGTCTCCATGCTCAACGACATGGGGGTGGCGGTGTACGAGCACACGCCTGATGCCGAGACCCTCCTTATTAACAACAATAGCCCGACCGCAGCGACCGAAGAAGAAGCCGAGGAAGAAGCTGAAGCCGCCCTCTCCACCGTCGACAGCGAGTTTGGACGCACCACCGACCCCGTGCGCATGTACATGCGCGAGATGGGCACGGTGGAGCTGCTCACCCGTGAAGGCGAGATCGAGATCGCCAAACGCATCGAAGGCGGCTTGATGGCCATGATGGAGGC
>CAMATS010000256.1 GCA_945861195.1 Rhodoferax sp. OV413 | reverse complement strand
CTGTTTTGGGGAAGGCCGCCGCGCTGTCGAACAGGCCCACCATGACATTGCCGGCGTTGGAGGTGATGTTGCTGACCACCACCGTCAGGTCAGCGGCCTGCGCCGGCACCGCGCCCAGCAAACTGGCGCAGGTGGCGAGAAACAGGCCGACCGCCAGGGTCGGGCGTCGGGTTGAAGGCGTTGAAGGCGTTGAAGATAAGGACATAAAAGGCTCCGTTAGGGTTGGGAGCCGCAGTGTCTAAGCGACGCGGGCCGGGCACCAGCCCGAGCGCGAAAAAACGCCCCAAACCGGGTGCCAGCAGCACCACAGCCGGCGCCAAAGGTACAGCCACTAAGCCCCCGGCCGCTCAGGCGCTCAGCATTGCGATGTAAGCCGCATCGGCAGTAAAAAGCTAGCACTCTCAAAAGTATTTAATTGGATGCAATTGGGTGTAATATTGGTTTTATGCTTCGCACCGACTCTCTCCACATCACTCCTGAGACACTCAGCCTGATCGCTCGGATTGACGAGTTCAAAGGCGCTTGGCGAGCCATGGGTACTCTTGCGCCCGAACGTCTTTCAGCCTTGCGAAGGGTGGCAACCATCGAAAGCATTGGTTCGTCCACTCGTATCGAAGGCAGCAAACTGACCGATCGGGAAGTAGACAAGCTACTCTCAAACCTAGCCATCCAGTCGTTTGAAACCCGGGATGAGCAGGAAGTGGCTGGCTACGCAGAATTGATGGACTTGGTGTACAGCTCGTGGCAAGACATCCCGTTCAATGAGAACCACGTCAAGCAGTTGCACCAGATCTTGTTGCGCCACATTGAAAAAGACTCGCGGCATCGGGGACAGTACAAGACCAACTCAAACAGTGTGGCAGCATTTGACCAAGACGGTGTGCAGGTAGGCATTGTGTTCGAGACGGCAAGTCCTTTTGACACGCCTCGCCTGATGGGAGAACTGCTGACCTGGGTCAATGATGAGCGGGACAAGGCTCTTTTGCACCCGTTGCTGATCATCGCCATTTTTGTCGTGGTGTTCCTCGAGATACATCCATTCCAGGATGGCAATGGCCGCCTGAGTCGTATTTTGACGACCTTGCTGTTGATCCAGGCGGGTTATACCTATGTGCCATACAGCTCGCTTGAAAGCGTGATCGAGCTCAACAAAGAAGCCTATTACCTGGCCTTGCGGCAGACGCAGGGCTCAATCCGATCGGATGCACCCAACTGGCAACCTTGGTTGGCTTTCTTCCTGCGCTCAATGGCTGAGCAGGTCAGGCGACTTGAAAAGAAGGTCGAACGCGAAAGAATCGTTTTGGCCACTTTGCCAGACCTGTCGCTGCAGATCGTCGAATTTACTCGTGAGCATGGACGCATCACGATCGGCGATGCCATCAAATTGACGGGTGTAAGTCGAAATACGCTCAAGCAACACTTCCGACAATTGGTCGAACGTCGCCACTTGAATCAGCAAGGCAGCGGGCGTGGAGTTTGGTACGGACTCAAGTAAGGGTCGTTGCGCCAATTAAGTTGGCAAAAAGAATTAAGTGTCAACCCGCTGCGGTCCGTTGACTTTGCCAACCACCAAACGCGCCGATACCCCCGTCGCCAACGCCGACAGCGCCAGGCAGACCCAGATCACTAAGCCATAGCTGCCAGTGTGGTCAAACACCAGACCGGCCAGCACTGGGCCGAGCAGGTTGCCTAAAGCGGCGCCGCTGTAAAGGGCGCCAATGATGCTGGCCACCGCGCGCGCGCCAAAAAAATCCATACACAGAGCCGGCAGCAGCGAGACGATGCCGCCATAGCTCAGGCCAAAGCACAGCGCGAACAGTGCAAACAGGGGGTAGCTGGCCGCCCCCGCCCACAACAGAAAAGAGGCGCCCATGCAGCCCTGCATCAGCACCAGCGTGAGGGTGCGGCCCAGCCGGTCGGCCAGGGCGCCAATGGCGAAGCGGCCCACCAGGCTGCCGATACCAATCAAGCCCACCAGCCCCACCGCCTGTGCTGTGTTGATGCCGGCGTCGCGCGCCGCCGCAGACACATGGGCAAAGGGCACAAACATGGACGGCGCTGCCAGCACCGTCCCCAAATACAGCCACCAGAAAGTGCGGCTGTGCAGCGCCTCGAGCAGGGTGTGGCCGGGTAGCGGCAGGTTGGCGCCGCCGCTGGCGGCCTGGGCTGCGGGCGCGCGCCGCATCAGGGCAGCACAGCCCATACCCAGCACCAGCACCGCCAGCGCCAGCAGCCGTAGCGCATCGCGCCAATGCAGCCAGGCAATAGCGCCAGAGGCCAACAGCGGCAGCACCAGTGTGCCGGCACCGATGCCGGCGCTGGCAATGCCCGCCGCCAGGCCGCGCCGGCGGGTGAACCAGGGCTGCACACAGGCGATGGACGGCGTGTACACCAGCGCAATGCCAATACCAATGCCAACCCCGTAGCACAGGTAAACCGTGCCCATAGATTTCGCCAGGCTGGTACCCAGCAGACCGGCCGCGATGAACACCATGCCGGTCATGCAAACGGCGCGCGGGCCAAACCGGTCCGCCAGCATGCCGCCGCCCACACCCAGCACAAAGTAAATCAGCCCGCACAGGCCAAAGACCAGGGCCACATCGGCCCGTTGCGCGGCAAACTCGTCCGCAAATGACGCAAAGAAGGCAGCAAATGAATACGACACGCCGAAGATGAGCGCCAGGCTGCCAAAGCAGGCCCAGACCACCACCCAGGCGTAGGGCGGCTCTTGTGGCGCCGGCTGAGCTGTCGTCAAACCGGGGGCTGGGTTATGGGTCATGCAGTTTCAGTCTATCAGTCGCTCAAGCGCACAGTCCGTCACCTCTACACTCATGGCTTTGCCGTCAAAAACCATGACCTACTGCGTCGCCATCAAACTCAAAGCCGGGCTGGTTTTTTTGTCCGACTCGCGCACCAATGCCGGGCTTGACCAGATCAGCACTTTTCGCAAGATGATCGTTTATGAGAAGCCGGGCGAGCGCTTCATGGTGCTGCTGTCGGCCGGTAACCTGAGCGTGTGCCAGTCGGTGCGGGAGATTTTGCAGGTCGAGCAACTGGCCGACGCCGAGGGCGGCGAGCCCATCACCATCTGGAACGCGCGCAGCATGTTTGACGCTACCCGGGTGCTGGGCGCGGCCATCCGCCGGGTTTATGAGCGCGACGCCGCTGCGCTTAAGCAGGCCGGAGTGGAGTTCAATGTGTCGCTGATCTTTGGCGGGCAGATTGCGGGTGAGGGCATGCGGCTTTTCGCGGTCTATTCGGCCGGTAACTTTATCGAAGCCACGCCTGAGACGCCTTATTTTCAGGTGGGCGAATCCAAGTACGGCAAGCCGGTGCTGGACCGTGTCATCACCCTCGATACCCCCTTGGACGAGGCCGCCAAGTGCGCGCTGGTGTCGATGGACTCCACCCTCAAGTCCAATTTGTCTGTCGGCCTGCCGCTGGACATGGTGCTGTACGAGGCCAACCGCTTCCAGACCGACAAGGTGGTGTGCATCGACGAGAACAACCCCTACTTTCGCATGCTGCACAACAGCTGGGGCCAGAAGCTGCGCGAGGTGTTTGACAGCATTGAAGACCCGATGTGGAACGGCGAAGCCACAGAGGTGCCGTTGCTGGCGCAATCGGGCCGCAGCCTGCCTTTAAAGAAGATCAGCACGCCGCAAGAAAAGTTGATCTGACCCCGTGGCCCTGCTTGTTTTTTCCCACGCCAACAGCTTTGGCGCCAGCACCTATGGCGTGCTGTTTCGCCACCTCAAGGCGCGCGGCTTCAAGGTGCGCGCCATCGAGCGCTTTGGCCACGATCCGCGCTACCCCGTCAGCAACAACTGGCGCGAGCTGGTGCAGCAGCTGATCGACTTCACCCGGGCCGAGGTAGAGCGGGCCGGGCAACCGGCCTGGCTGGTGGGCCACTCGTTGGGCGGCTTCCTCAGCCTGATGGCGGCCGCTCGCGAGCCCGAACTGGCACGCGGCGTGTTGCTGCTCGACTCCCCACTGCTGGGCGGCTGGCGCGCCAGCACGCTGGGTGCGCTCAAGAGCACGCAGCTGGTGGGCTCGGTGTCCCCCGGTGCGGTCAGCCGGCGCCGCCGCAACAGCTGGGCCAGCCAGGCCGAGGCACTGGCCCACTTTCAGAGTAAAAAAATATTTGCCCGCTGGGAGCCGCAGGTGCTGCAAGACTACATCGCCCACGGCACCCATGACGAAGGTGAAGGTGACGTCAAAAAACGCGTGTTGAGCTTTGACCGCGACGTAGAAACCGCCATCTACAACACCCTGCCCGACAACCTGGGCCGCCTGCTCAAGCGCCACCCGCTCAAGTGCCAAGTGGCTTTCATCGGCGGCCTGCAATCGGCAGAAATGCGCCAGGTGGGCATGACCATGACCGAGCAGGTGGT
>CAMATS010000255.1 GCA_945861195.1 Rhodoferax sp. OV413 | reverse complement strand
AAAGCGGTAGGCGGCATAGCCGGAGATCTTTGGGTCGTTCAAGGTCAGTTCAATCCATTGGCCGCTGCCGTTGGCGTCGAAACGGGCCGCGTACAGACGTCCCTCGTTGAGGTATTTGTCGCCGGCAGCCATGCCGCCGCCGATGTCCGCACTGCTCCAGAGCGCGGTCGAGACGAACTTGTAGATGTACTCGTTGCGCGAGTCGCAACCCATGTAGAACGCCAGTGGTGCACCTTCTTTGGGCAAGCTGCAAACCGCTGCTTCATGCGCAAAGCGGCCCATGCTGACGCGCTTGGCGGGTACTGAGCTTGGGTTCAGCGGGTCAAATTCGACGTTGTAGCCGAAGGTGTTGGGCTCGTTGCGGAAGTCTTGACCCGCTGAGGCGCCGGTAGCTCCGATGTTCCAGCGAGTGAATCGGTTGTCGGTGTCTGACACCGTGTGCCAGCCCTGGCTACGGTCGGATTTCCTGCCAGCGCCAGTGGGCGCGTCGACCACGCCGTAGCGCTTGAGCGAGGTGATGGTCTTGCTGTCAGCTGCCTTCGCGCCAGCGGTCATGGCAAAGTAAGGCGCCCAGTTTTCTTCGCAGGCCAGGTAGGTGCCCCACGGGGTCTTGCCATGGCCGCAGGGGTTCAGGATGCCGCGGCTGGTGGCGCCGCTGGAGTCGAAGCGGGTCAACATCATGGCTTTGATGTCGGCCAGGTGAGCTGCTGGGCCTGTGATGCGGGCTGGGGTTTGCGGTGTGATGCGGCGGTTCAGCGCCGAGTCCACCTTAAAGGTCCACTGCTTGCCGGACTTGACCAGTTCCACGATCGAGACGCCGTGCAGGTTGATCTCCTTGAGCACTTCCAGCTGGGGCCGGCTGCCCAGGTCCCAGTCGCCAAACTGGCTGAACTTGCGCCCGGTGACGCCGTTGGAGGTCTGGCCGCGTGGGTGCAGCAGGTGAGAGTCGGCCGAACTCTCGTGGTTGACGCTGAGCACGGCCCGGCCAGTGTCCCGGTTGGAGTATCTGCCGGCACTGTCCACGTAATAAAGCTCCATGGCGTCGTGCTGGTCGCCAATGCGCTCGGACCAGTCGTCGGTCTCGGTGCCCTGGTTGCTATAGCTTGGCACCCGTGTACTGATCGGGTCGCCGCCGGCGTGCAGCACTGTGAAGCTGTAGCCCGGTGGCAGGACCACCTGGTCGGTCAGGCCTTTGTCCAGCGATGCGAAGCCCAGAGCACTGGCTTTGCCGGCGCCGCTGGCGGTGTTTGCATGGGTAAAAGTCGGCAGCATGGCGGTGACTGAGAGGGCTGCGAGCCCGAAGCCGCCACGGATCAAGCGGCGGCGTGCCGGATTGGCCAGGGATTTGTCCAGCACCTGCTGAAAGTGTTCGTTATTCGTGGGGTTGCAGTTGTCGTCGTCGAATGCAATAGCCATGGTGATCGGTCCTTGTGGGGTGAAATGATTTGAAGCAGTGGTGTGGTGTTTGTGCGGATGCAAAACCCGCAGGATTTAAGCTTGTTGGCATGACTATTCCGTGACAAAAAGCCTAGTCCATGCGGGGGCTTGAGCCCTTGGGCAACAGGGTGCTTGAGCGAGGTATTGGCACCGAAGCAGCGCATCACTGCCAATGCACTGAACACTTTCTTCGGGTGCAAAAAAAATGCCTGGTGCTGGGGTGCGCGGCCTGGGCAGGCCCAACTTGGTCAGCCCTTCTGTGAGGGTTTCTGGTAGCGCTTGATGAAGCCGCGGTCGATGTGGTCTTTGAGCCACCAGACCCAGCGGCCCTGTGCTGAAAGTGGGCCCCAGCTGGCGATCGCTTCGCGCTTGCCGCAGGACAGCAAGTTGAGGGTGTGCGCAGGTGGTTGGTGCCGCTTGAGTGCCTGGCCAGAGAGGGCTGCTTCGAGGTTGTCTGCCAAGGCGGCGCCGGCCCGCACTGCATAAACCCCGCTGCGTGCGAGAGGTCGGTCGGTGCGGCTACTCACATCGCCGGCGGCAAACACCTGGGGGTGGCTGGTGGAGCGCAGGCAGGCGTCCACCGCGATGAAGCCCTGCGCGTCCAGTGCCAGCCCGCTGCCCTGCAGCCAGGCCGGGGCCTGCGCACCAGTGGCAATCAGTGGCACATCGCAGGCCAGCCGGGCGCCGCTGGCCAGTTGCACCTCTGCGGCAGCGAAGCCAATAGCGGCGTCGACAAGTACCGTGATGTTGCGGTCTTTGAGCGCGCCTGCCACCCGGCGCTGGACCGCCTGGGGGTAGTTGGCGGCAAGAGAGCTGCCGCCGGTTAGCAGCGTCAGCGCGGCCCCCGGCAAGCGGTGCCGAATGGCCATGGCCAACTCAATGCCGGCCGCCCCACCCCCGACCAGGGTCAGCCGCAGTGCCTGAGTTTGCGCCAGCTCGGCAACCCGCGGCCACAGGGCGCCGAAGGCTTCGATGGGGCGGACAAATAGGCCGTGCTCGCGCACGCCGGGCATTTGCGTCTCAAGGCGCTGCCGGTCTTGAACCGGGCCGGTGTTGACCGAGAGCCAGTCAAAGCCCAGCACAGTACCGTTGTCCAGCGTGATCTTGCTGGCCGCCGCGTCCAGCGCCACCGCACTGCGCAGAATGAGGCGGATCGGCGTACCGGCCAGCAGCGGCTCGAGTTCGACTCCACACTGCGCGAGCCCATAGTGGCCGGCTATGAAGCCAGGCAGCATGCCGCTGTAGAGCTGACGTGGGTACGGCGACACCAGGGTGATTTGCGGCGGCATGGCGCCGTGGCGCGCCAACTGGGCATAGTTTTTGACGACATGCACATGGGCGTGGCCGGCGCCAAGCAGGACCAGGTGTTTCATGGCTCAGGGGCTCCAGCGTAATTGGCTGAGGTAGGCCAGGCTTTGGCCGCCAGTGTTGTCGCTGTCGGCGCCCACCGCCACCGCGATCACCGGCGGCATGCTACGGCTCTCTTGGCCGAACAACCGAGCAAAGTCTTCGGCCACATTGCGGCGCTGGGTAACCCACTGGCCGGTTGGGCTGGCCGGGCCGTCCAGCACCAGGTAGCGCACCCGGGCCGAATAGGGGTTGGGGCCAGCGCTGCCGGCCGGGTAGCGGCTGTCCCACAGGTAGCACAGGGTGGCAGCAGGCAGGGCCTGGCCGGTCACGGCGCGCGCCAGGCTCAAGGCCGCCCGCTGGCCGAAAGGGATGTCGGCCAGCGGCTGGTCAAACATCACACAGACCTTGAGTGCGGCGTCGTCGCCCGGCTTGGTGGCAATATCGGCCTGTGGCAGGCCGCGTTCGAGCCGCCAGCGCCAGCCCAAGTGCGCCGGGACCGGCCCTGCCCAGGCGTGGCTGATCACGCCATAGGACGCGTTGGTGGTCAGTTCCAGCACGGTCTCACCTGCCAGAGGCACCAGGCTAAAGCGGCTGCGTGGCACGCCCTTGTCAGCCGGCAGGCCGCTGGCCACCCAGGCTGGGTGCAGCGCGACGCCGGCAGCGGCATCAAACGGTGCCAGATTTTGAGAAAAAACGGCGCGAGGCCACGTGCAGACGAGAGCCGTAGCGATCCAGTAAACAGCATTCCTGTGTTGGAGCAAGGTGACGCCCATGTTCAACCTCGGCGCCAGTCGTGGTAACGGCGCACCCAGGCCAGCAGCCGCTCTGGGGCGTGGGCACGCTTCCAGGCGCCGGCGGCGTATTTGTTGGCCTCGGCCAATGTGGGGTAGGGGTGGATGGTGCCCAGGATCTTGTTCAGGCCCAGCCCCTGCTGCATGGCCAGCACATACTCGGCCAGCAGCTCCCCCGCGTGGCTGCCGACGATGGTCACGCCCAGAATGCGGTCTTGCCCGGGCACGGTCAGCACCTTGACAAAGCCTTCGGTCTCCCCCTCGGCGATGGCACGGTCCAGGTCGTCGAGGGAGAAGCGGGTGAGCTCGTGGGCAATGCCCTGGGCGCGCGCCTCCTGCTCGTTCAGGCCGACTCGGGCTACCTCGGGCTCGGTGAAGGTGACGCTGGGCATGGCCCGGTAGTCGGCCTTGAAGCGCCGGAGCTGGCCAAACAGGGCATTGACGGTGGCGTACCAGGCCTGGTGCGCCGCCGCATGGGTGAACTGGTAGGGCCCGGCCACATCACCCACGGCATAGATGTTGGGGTACAGCGTCTCCAGGTAGGCGTTGGTCTCAATCGTGCGACCGGTGGGTATGCCCAGGGCCTCCAGGCCGTAGCCCTCCAGTCGGGCCACCCGGCCCACGGCGCACAGCAGCTCGTCAAAGGGCAGGGTGGTCTCCTGCCCATCCTGACTCACCACCAAGGTTCTTAGCAGCGCGTCTGCCCCGGTGGCGGTCTCGCAGCGCAAGGCCGTGTGGCCGGTCAGCACCTGCACGCCGTCGGCCCGCAGCGCGGCTGTGACGAGAGTTGACACATCCTCGTCTTCCCGCAGCAGCAG
>CAMATS010000254.1 GCA_945861195.1 Rhodoferax sp. OV413 | reverse complement strand
GAGCGTGAAGCGATGCAGCGCGCCCAGATCGGGGACATGAGCGAGAAAGACATCTCAAGGGAAATCAAACGCCTGGAGAAGCTCATGATGGAACACGCACGCAACCTGGAGTTCGAAAAAGCTGCTGGGGTTCGGGACCAGCTCAGTGTGTTGAAGCAACAGGCATTTGGCGCGCCCGGGGGTGATAACCTGTTGCCTTTGGCCCTGCTTGGCAAAAGCCCTGGTCCATGAGGGCTGCAATTGGATACCCGACTAATTCGGTCGGCTTAAGGCTATACTTGAGCAGCTTAGTCAACTTCCTCTGATTTAAGGAGTCATCATGCGCCTCACCACCAAAGGTCGTTTTGCTGTTACCGCGATGATCGATTTGGGTCTGCGTCAAAACAGCGGGCCGGTTACTTTGGCTGCCATCAGCCAGCGGCAGCAAATTTCCTTGTCTTACCTTGAGCAATTGTTTGGCAAGCTGCGCCGGCATGAACTGGTGGAGTCAACCCGGGGGCCGGGCGGCGGCTACAGCTTGGCACGCAGCCCGGCGCAGATCACGGTAGCCGACATCATCCTGTCGGTTGACGAGCCCATCGATGCCACCCAATGCGGCGGCAAGGAAAACTGCCTGGGCGAAGGCTCTCGCTGCATGACCCATGACTTGTGGGCGTCGCTGAATGTGCGCATGGTTGAGTTTCTGGACTCTGTCAGTCTGCAAAAACTGGTGGAAGACCAATTGGCCAAGGGTTTGCAAATTGAAGAAAAACCCAACCTCAGGCGAGCGATCTCCAGCATGCCAGCGGCCAAGCCGATTCGCATCAACGTACCCAACTCGGTGTTTGCCCTGGGCAAAGCCTTTAACAAAACCTGATTTTTTACACTGGCACTTTTTCATGGACACGACTCCGCATTTCCCGATTTACATGGATTACAGCGCCACCAACCCTTGCGACGACCGGGTGGTGGACGCCATGGTTCCCTGGCTGCGGCAGCATTTTGGTAACCCGGCCTCGCGCAGCCACGCCTGGGGCTGGGAGGCAGAAGCTGCCGTAGAAAAAGCACGTGAACAGGTTGCCGCCCTGATCGGCGCTGACCCGCGCGAGATTGTCTGGACCTCGGGTGCAACCGAGTCCAACAACCTGGCGATCAAGGGAGCGGCGGGTTTTTACAAAGGCAAGGGTAAACACATCATCACCGTCAAGACCGAGCACAAGGCGGTGCTCGACACCTGCCGCGAGCTCGAGCGTCAGGGCTTTGAGGTGAGCTACCTTGATGTGCAGGCCGACGGCCTGCTTGACCTCGCGGTGTTCAAAGCCGCCATTCGGCCCGACACCATTTTGGCCAGCGTGATGTTTGTCAACAATGAGATCGGTGTGATCCAGGACATTGCGGCGATAGGGGCTATCTGCCGCGCCAACAGTGTGGTGTTTCATGTTGACGCAGCCCAGGCGACTGGACGCATTGACATCGACATGAGCCAGTTGCCGGTAGATTTGATGAGCCTGACGGCACATAAAACCTATGGTCCGAAGGGCATTGGCGCCCTGTTTGTCCGGCGTAAGCCGCGGGTTCGTATCGAAGCACAAATGCACGGTGGCGGCCATGAGCGCGGCATGCGCTCAGGCACCCTGCCGACCCACCAGATTGTGGGCATGGGCGAGGCCTACCGTATCGCCCGCGCTGAGATGGCCACCGAGAACCAGCGCATCCAAGCCCTGCACCAGCGCATGCTCGATGGCCTCAAGGATGTAGAGCAGGTTTTCATCAATGGTCATCTTGAGCAGCGTGTGCCGCACAACCTCAACATGAGCTTCAATTATGTCGAGGGTGAGTCGCTCATCATGGGCATCAAGGGCCTGGCGGTCTCAAGCGGCTCGGCTTGCACCTCGGCCAGCCTGGAGCCCAGCTATGTATTGCGTGCCCTGGGTCGCAGCGACGAGTTGGCGCACAGCAGCCTGCGCATGACCATTGGCCGCTACACCACCGAGGCCGAAATCGATTACGCCATCGAAACCATCAAACTCAACGTCGCCAAGCTGCGCGATCTGAGCCCCCTTTGGGAGATGTTCAAAGACGGCATTGACATCAGCACCATCCAGTGGGCCGCCCACTAAAACAATTGAGGTAATACATCATGGCTTATTCTGAAAAAGTGGTTGACCACTACGAAAATCCCCGCAATGTGGGCTCATTTGACAAGGGCGATGAATCGGTAGGCACCGGTATGGTGGGTGCGCCTGCCTGCGGCGATGTCATGAAGCTGCAAATCAGGGTCAACCCTGAGACTGGCATCATTGAGGACGCCCGCTTCAAGACTTATGGCTGCGGCTCGGCTATCGCTTCGTCGTCGCTGGTCACCGAATGGGTCAAGGGCAAGACCCTGGAGCAGGCCGCGGCCCTGAAGAACAGCGAGATCGCCGAAGAACTGGCCTTGCCGCCGGTGAAAATTCATTGCTCGATCCTGGCTGAAGACGCCATCAAGGCCGCTGTCAATGACTACCGGCAAAAGCACAAGCTCGCGTCGGCCCACTGACATGGCGGTCACCCTCACCGAAGCTGCCGCCAGGCACGTGAAGCGCTACCTGGGCAAGCGCGGAAAAGGCGTGGGTGTGCGCCTGGGTGTCAAGACCACAGGGTGCTCCGGCCTGGCTTATAAGCTGGAGTATGTAGACGAGTTCAATCCCGAGGACCTGGTGTTTGAAGGTCATAGCGTCAAGGTGCTGATCGACCCGAAAAGCTTCCCCTACCTGGACGGTACCGAGCTTGACTTCGTGCGCGAAGGCCTGAATGAGGGTTTCAGGTTCAACAACCCCAAGGAACGCGATCGCTGCGGTTGCGGTGAGTCATTTCGGGTGTGAATCTTCAGTCCAGCGATTTCGAGCTGTTTGGTTTGCAGGACCGGTTCGAACAAGACCCTGCCGCCCTTGACCAGCGTTGGAAAGACCTGCAACGCGAGGTTCACCCTGACCGTTTTGCAGCCCAGGGGGCAGCGGCACAGCGCTTGGCCATGCAGTGGTCGTCCAGGATCAACCAGGCTTATCAAAGGCTTAGAGATCCACTCAAAAGGGCCGCCTATCTGTGCGAAATGCGCGGCGCCCCGACCGAGGCCGAGAACAACACCGCCATGACACCGGCGTTCCTGATGCAGCAGATCGCTTGGCGTGAAGCGCTCGACGAAGCCCAGGGGGCGGCCGACCTCGTGCCGCTAGAGCAACAAGTTCGGGCCAGCCGAGAGGCTGCCTTGCGCGATTGCGCCCGGCGGCTAGACGAGCAAGACGATGCCCCGGGTGCTGTGCGGCAGGTGCGCGCGCTGATGTTCATCCAGCGTTTTGACGCTGATCTGCAGGCGCGCCAAGATTGGTTCGAGGCGCAACAACAGGAAAAGCAGGGCCTCTGACAGCCCGGATCAACATGGCTTTATTGCAGATTTCTGAGCCGGGCGCCTCGCCCGACCCGCACCAACGCCGTATTGCGGTGGGTATTGACCTCGGCACAACCCATTCGCTGGTGGCCTGTGTGCGCCATGGTGTGGCGGAGTGCCTGCCCGACGCGCAGGGCCTCGTGCTACTGCCATCAGTGGTGCGTTACCTGGCCGACGGTGGCCGAACCATTGGTGCCCAGGCGCTGAGTATGTTGGCGCTGGACCCGGAAAACACGATTGCCTCGGTCAAGCGTTTCATGGGGCGTAGCCTGGCGGATGTGCCTGGCGCCGACAAGCTGCCCTACCGCTTTGCAGACCACTC
This sequence comes from Rhodoferax sp. OV413, assembly GCA_945861195.1. Taxonomy (GTDB): domain Bacteria; phylum Pseudomonadota; class Gammaproteobacteria; order Burkholderiales; family Burkholderiaceae_C; genus Rhodoferax. The sequence goes on along the minus strand of CAMATS010000254.1, from coordinate 677 downwards.
GGGAATGCTGGGGCTGCACACGGTGCAGGGAGAAAAATCGCCATTGGAGGTAAGCGCTGATATCTTGGCCACCCTGCGCTACCGAGCTGAGGACAGCATGGGCGACGATCTGTTTGGTGCTGTGGTCACGGTGCCAGCCTATTTCGACGATGCCCAGCGCCAGGCGACCAAGGACGCAGCCCAGCTTGCCGGCTTGAAGGTATTGCGCCTGATCAACGAGCCCACAGCCGCCGCGATTGCCTATGGCCTCGACAACGCCAGTGAGGGCGTCTATGCCATTTACGACCTGGGCGGTGGTACCTTTGACATCTCTATTTTGCGCTTGACTCGCGGTGTTTTTGAGGTGGTGGCCACCGGCGGCGATTCGGCCCTGGGCGGGGATGACTACGATCAGAGTCTGGCCGACTGGGTGTTGGCAAGAACCGCTCGGGTGGTTCATCTGGCGGCCGACAAGGCGGCTGTCAAACAGGCGGCCAGGCGCTGTAAAGAGGCATTGTCGGCGCTACAGGTTTGCGTGTTTGAGGCTGACCTGAGAGACTCTAAGCTGGTGTTTGAGGTTCATCGGGCTGATTTTGAAACCGCCACGCAGGCCCTGACAGCGCGCACCCTGGCGGCTGTACGCACAGCCCTGCGCGATGCCCGCCTGACCGTTCAACAGGTCGAGGGCGTAGTGCTGG
>CAMATS010000253.1 GCA_945861195.1 Rhodoferax sp. OV413 | reverse complement strand
TAGACCGGGTCCGAAAAACTCAGGGTACGTACGCCGGCCGAGCAGCCAAGCAGGCACAGCTGGGCCTTTTGGTGGGCAAACACCCCCACGGTCACCACACCTGGCCACTGACTCACCTGGGACTCAAAAGCCAGCGGGTCGAGAATATTAAGGCCTGTGACGTCCATGATGATTTGCCCGTTATCGGTGCGCAGGGGCTGCTCGCCGCTCAAGCGCACCTCTGCATGCCCGCCAAGCCGGGCGAATTGCTGGGCGATGCGCCGAGCTGCCATCGGAATCACCTCGACTGGCAGGGCAAACCGCCCGAGGTTGCGCACCAGCTTGGATTCATCCGCAATACAGACAAAGCGACGCGACTGCGCAGCAACAATTTTTTCCCGGGTGAGGGCCGCGCCCCCGCCCTTGATCATGTAGCCGCGCTCGTCGATCTCGTCGGCGCCGTCAATGTAGACAGCCAGCTCATCCACCTCGTTGCAATCAAACACCGCAATGCCCAATGCCTTCAAGCGCTCGGTGCTGGCCAGCGAGCTAGACACCGCCCCTTTGATCTCGCCGCGCATACTGGCCAGGGCCTCAATAAATTTATTCACGGTTGAGCCGGTGCCCACGCCGATGATCTCGCCAGGCTGCACATAAGCCAAAGCGGCCACGCCAACCAGGGTCTTGAGCTGGTCTTGCGACAGGGCGGGTGGGATTTGGGTTGCTGGGTTTTTCATCTGGGAGAATCGGACTGCTTGCCACGTTGATGCTGAGCCTTAGCCCGGAATTATCCAATGTCTCTCCTCCCCTATGCCCTGACCCGCCCCTTTTTGTTCAAGCTCGACCCGGAAGCCGCGCACGACCTCACGCTCGACGCGCTGGCCCGCACCCAGGGCACGCCATTGCAGTGGGCCTATTGCAATGCCCGGGTGCAAGACCCGATTGAGCTTGCCGGATTGCGCTTTCCCAACCGGGTCGGCTTGGCTGCAGGAATGGATAAAAATGCCCGCTGCATCGACGCGCTGGGCGCCATGGGCTTTGGTTTTGTCGAAGTTGGCACGGTCACGCCGCTGCCACAGGAGGGAAACCCCAAGCCGCGCATGTTTCGTCTACCCCAAGCCCAGGCACTGATCAATCGGCTGGGTTTCAATAACCAGGGGTTGGCCAGTTTTGTGGCCAATATCAGGCAATCAGCACACCATCGGCAGGCTGGCCTGGCACTTGGGAGCGGCCCGGCCATGCTGCTGGGGCTCAATATCGGAAAAAATGCCAGCACCCCGATCGAGCGGGCCGCCGATGATTACTTGCTGGGTCTGGCAGGCGTCTACCCGTTTGCAGATTACATCACCGTCAACATATCCAGCCCCAACACCGCCAACCTGAGGACACTACAAACCGACGCGGCGCTGGACAATCTGCTGGGTAGCCTGGCACGGCAGCGCGAGACGCTGGCACAGCAGCATGGCAAGCGCCGCCCGCTGTTCGTCAAAATCGCGCCCGACCTGGATGCTGGGCAGGTGCAGGCCATCGCCGCAGCCTTGCGCAAACATGGCATGGACGGCGTGATTGCAAGCAATACGACACTGGCGCGCGAAGCTGTGCAAGGCCTGCCGCATGCCGAGCAAAGCGGCGGCCTGTCCGGGGCGCCGCTGCTGGCGGCCAGCAACCGCGTGATAAGCCAGTTGCGCACAGCGCTCGGGCCAGACTTTCCCATTATTGGCGTGGGTGGCATCCTGCGCGCAGCTGACGCGGTGAGCAAAATCCAGGCTGGAGCCAACCTGGTGCAAATCTACACCGGCCTGATCTACCGGGGCCCAAAACTGGTGAGCGAGTCGGCCGAGCTGATCAAAAAAACCTGTCGCCCCGCTTGAAGTGTGGGCCGGCATGGCCGCTAAGGAAGGAGCTTCACCACATGCTGGGCAATTGCCAACGAGCTGGTCAGGCCGGGTGACTCGATGCCAAACAGGTTAACCAAGCCGGGCACGCCATGCTCTGCTGGGCCCTGGATCATGAAGTCTTGGGCACTCTCATGGGGCGCGTTGAGTTTGGGCCGAATACCAGCGTAGCCGGGCTGCAAGGCGCCGTCGGGCAAACCCGGCCAGTAACGCCTCACCTCGGCATAGAAAGCGTCGCCCCGAGCCGGGTCTACCAGCCAATCGTCAGCCCTGTCGACCCACTGCACATCGGGGCCAAAGCGGGCCTGGCCGGCCAGGTCGAGCGTCAAATGAACGCCCAAGCCACCGGCCTGCGGCATCGGGTAAATCAGGCGAGAAAATGGTGCCCTGCCCTGCAACAAAAAGTAGCTGCCTTTGGCAAACCGGGTCTGCGGCACCAGGTCCGGCGCCAACCCAGAAAAGCTGGCGGCCAGTCCGCTGGCCTGCAAACCGGCGCAGTTCACCAGCAAACGGGTCCGCAGTACGCTGCCATCGCTGGTGCACAGGTCGAGCTGGTTTGCCCCGCAGTCGGCCCGGGCCAAGGTAGAGTTGAACACCACCAAGCCGCCAGCATGCTCGAGATCGCCCTGCAGCGCCAGCATTAGCGCGTGGCTGTCAATAATGCCGCTGCTGGGTGACCACAGCGCAGCTTGGCAGTCCAGCTCGGGCTCCAAGGCACGGGCCTGGGCGGCACTCAGCAGGGTCAGGTCCTCGACGCCGTTGCGCGCAGCCCGCTGCGCCAGCGCCTGCAACTGCGGCAACTCGGAGGTGGTGGTAGCCACCAGCAATTTGCCACAGGCGCTGTGCGCGATGCCACGCTCGGCGCAATAGGCGTACAGCAGACGGCGGCCCTGCACACACAGACGCACCTTGAGCCAATCGGCAGCGCCGTGCAAGCCAGCATGGATCACCTCGCTATTGCGCGAACTGATGCCAGTGCCGATGCCTGAGGCGGCCTCGAGCACCAGCACCTCACGCCCAGCCAAGGCCAGGGCACGCGCCACCGCCAAGCCAACCACGCCGGCACCTACCACCACACATTCGACTTGGTCCATGGCCCGATTACTCCGTTTGCCAGCCCAGACGGCCCGAAAAAAAGGATTCGCGATGACTCGAGAATCCTTGCTTGCTTGGCCGAATTGTTGGTGGGCGGTGGAGGCTTCGAACCTCCGACCCCAGCAGTGTGAAAACTCCGTCAATACGCAATATTTCTCAATTATATCAATGCGTTAGCCGGATTCACAAACTGCAAAGTAGTATGCTAGTAGTATAGTGAATAGATATTAAAGTTATGGTTTTAGTATTCCAAAATAACTATTGAAAATATAAGCGTAAAGACTCTTTACGCTTGGGCATTTTAAAATCACACGCTAGCCATCAACCACTCACTGAATGCTCAAAGAAGCAGCCAAGATGCCAAAAAAAGAACATCAAAGAACGCCGGTCTGCTACCTTACCGCCTGATATGGTTACTGCGCAACTCCGAAAAATTGCAATGCAGTTCGCAAGATGGCTTGTTGACCCGCAGGCGTTCCGCCCTCACTCCAACCCATATCCGCCGGCATCTGAAAACCCCTACTGGCAGCAAATTGCTGAGCGGTTTGAACTTTTAAGGGGCCGAGGAAAGCGCCATGCGCCACATCGTCAAAGAACTTAATTTCTAGTTTGGCATTGTGTTTTACCTTCACTTTTTCAGCCCATTGAAGCGTAGTCAGCATAGTTCCAGAGGGATTTGATTGGCTGCAGTTGTCAGCTGTTCCGATCGGTGCGTCTGCACTTTTTACAGTGAATCTGCAAGGGTCAGAAATCATCCAACGACGCTGCCCCACGCGAGCGGCAAGATCATCTTCCTTACCAAATGCAATTAGCACTGGTACTTGGATTTCCCAGGGATAACCAATTCCAACAGGTGTAGGTGCCTCCGAGAAAACGCCTTGCACATGCTTTGGATCCACGACAGAAGCCATATTGATCACCACGGAGGCACCATTAGAAATGCCGTACAGATAGATTCTTTGAACATCAACATCTTGCCGCGTCAATACCCATTGGTAGGCTTGCAGCGCAACTTTGTAAAGCATCATTTGCCTATAAGCGTTTCCCGTACGCGGTGGAACCCCGTTGTGTTTGTAGGCATCAAAAATCAAAGTAGCCATTCCGTTTTCAAAAAATGCATTGGTTATGGTCTCAGCATCAGCCCGCCCGCCACCGCCATGCACGGCGATGACCAACGGTGGTTTTATTGAATTAGTAAGGGGTGCGGGGATTTTGAAAGACACACTTGGATGGCAGGGATCAAAGCCTGACAACTCCCCATTGACCGCCATACCAACAATAGTTGGGCGCTTGATTGCCTCCGGCCTGCACTGATTAGCCTCAAGCGGAACTGACTGAGCAAAAACAGAAAACGTTGCTGCCGCAAAAATCCACACAAGCAAGTTTTTTAAATATTTCATGTGTTTTTAAAAAAAATCTTAAGAAATTCTACAGGCATTCTAGGTTTGGA
>CAMATS010000252.1 GCA_945861195.1 Rhodoferax sp. OV413 | reverse complement strand
GTGCCCCGCGCCAGGCGGCCAATGTTCTCGGCATGCCGGTACAGCAGCAGAACTGACATGGCAGACAGGGCCAGCATCACCCGTGCATTGAGGTACCAGGCCAGGCCTTCGCCCAACACGTAGTAGGCCGGAGCCATCAGGGCAGCAATGAGTGCCGCCAGGGACGAGTAACGAAACAACCAGGCCACCAGCAGCCAGGTGGCCGCCGTTGCAAGACCGAGCAGCGGGCTGATGCCCAGCAAAACACCCAGCGCAGTAGCCACACCTTTGCCACCAGCAAACCGGAAAAAAACCGGATACACGTGGCCTACAAAGGCTGCCAGCCCGGTCAAGGCCATGCTGCCTTCTTGCAAACCATAGGGGCGGCCCAGCCAGTCAGCCAGCATGACTGCCAGCCAGCCCTTGGCCGCATCAAGCAGCAGGGTCAGCGCCGCGGCGGCCCGGTTGCCAGAGCGCAGAACATTGGTGGCGCCCGGGTTCTTGCTGCCATAGGTTCTGGGGTCGCTCAAACCCATGATGCGGCTGATGATCACGGCAAACGACAGCGAGCCCAGCAAATACCCCAGCAGGATCGCCAGCACCGGATAAAACATGTGTAGATTGTTCAAGCAGAGCCTCCAGCCTATCAGTTTTGGGTCGGCTTGCAGGGCCGGAAAATTCGCAGCTGGCACGTGGCACAGACGCTCGCGTCAAGGCGTCGGTACAACTCGCCCAGCACATCATCGCCCGGACCAAAGATGTTTTGCGCGCCAATCTCCTCGAGCACGCCGCAGCGCTGCATCATCGCTTGGGGCTCAGCCCTGAGTTGAGACAAATACAGCCCGCCGCCCATGTTACGCCGTCGCACAGCCTCCTGCGCCAGCAACTGCGCGCCAGCCAAGTCGACAAAATGGATGTCCGAGGCCACCAGCAGCAGGTGGCGGTGCAGTGGCTCGCGTGCATCAATTTGCTGCAGGGCCTCCTGCAGGTGGTTGACAGCGCCAAAAAAGATCGAGCCGTTGATGCGCACGATTTTCAATTGCGGGCAATCGGTCAGGCCGGTTGCGGCACTGAAGACCGGCAGCCCTGGGCCCGGTTCGGGCTTGACGTCTTCCAGGGCCGGTCGCGAGCTGCGATGAAGGTAGAGCATTAAAGACAAAAGCACGCCCGCGTAAATCGCAAATTCCAGTTGTAGGGTCAAGGTCGCCACAAAGGTCACAGCCAGAACCGCGCTTTCTTGCCGGCCAGCCTGAATGATCTCGCGGATATGGCGAAAGTCGATCAAGCCCCAGGCCACCACAAACAGAATGCCAGCCATTGCAGCGGTGGGCAGGTAGCGGGCCAAGGGCGCCAGAAAGAGCAGTATCAGCAACAGCGCCACCGCCGAGAAAACCGTTGACAACGGCGTTTGCGCGCCGGCTGCGTAGTTCAGTCCGCTGCGGTTGAATGAGCCGCTGGAGGCATAGCCAGAAAAAAAACTGCCCACTAGGTTAGACAGGCCCTGGCCGATAAATTCCTGGTTGCCGTCAATGCGCTGGCCGCTACGAATCGCCATGGCGCGGGCAATGCTGAGCGCCTCGGTCAGGGCCAGCAGCGCCACGGCCAAGGCCACCGGCACCAACCGCTCCAAGGTGGCCATTGAAAAATCCGGGCTAGACAGGGGCGGCAGGCCGATACTCAGCGCGCCCATGCTGCTGATGCCGGTGTGCTCCAGGCCCCACCGTGCGTTGAATGCCAGCGCCACCAGGCTGCCGACCACCATGCCGGCAATCATGTGCGGCAGCCGAGGCAGCCAGCGCTTAACCAGCACACTGGCCAGCAGAGTGCTCACTGCAACCGCAGTGATAAAGGGGTTGATATCGCCAAATTGTTGCAACAGTCCCTGCAACACCGCCAAGGGCGACGCGCCCCGTGCAATCTCCAGGCCAAAAAAATTCTTGACCTGGCTCAGCGCAATCAGCACTGCGGCACCCGCTGTAAATCCCACCACCACCGTGTGCGACACAAAGTTGACCAGTGTGCCCAAACGCAGCAGGCCAAACAGCAATTGAAACAGTCCAACCAAAAAGGTCAGCGTCAGCACCAGACTCACATAACTCTCGCTACCCGCTGGCGCCAAAGGGCTCATGGTGGCAAACACCACAATCGAGATGGCAGTGGTGGGGCCAGACACCAGGTGCCAGGACGAGCCCCACAGAGCCGCCACAATCGCCGGCAGCATGGCAGCATAAAGACCGTACTCTGGCGGCATGCCGGCGATGGTGGCAAAGGCCACGCCCTGGGGCACCAAAATCAGGCCGCCGGTCAGGCCGGCAAGCAGGTCGCAGCGGAGGCTGTGCCGGTTCACACGAGGCCACCACAGCAGAAAGGGCAGCATGGTTTTCAAAAAACAAATCCTCGGCGACCCATTGACATAAGCCCTATTTTCTCTCAAAAAAAACACCGCTTGGGTGCGCTCTTGGCCAGCAACTGGCACTATCATCAGAAAGAACTGGCTCTTCTCTTGGCGAGGGCGAGCGAACAAACTCTTTAGTGGGCCAAATAGCTCAGCCACTGTCTGGCCGCCGGCCAACGCGGCTGTCACCATGATCAACACTTCACTCTGAGGACATCTATGAAACACACTTTGCTATCCGCGCTGACCAAAAGCACGCTCGGGCTGGCTTTGGCGCTGCTGGCGTCCAGCCCCTTCGCCCAGGCGAAAAAAGAAGTCACCTTTGCCCACCAGGACATGGTCTTCCCTTACCGCACCGTGATGGAATCCGGCGAACTGGAGAAGACCACCGGCTACAAAATCAACTGGCGCATGTTCGGCGGCGGTGGCGATGTCATCAAGGCCATGGCCTCGGGCGATGTGCAAATCGGCGAAGTCGGCTCCAGCCCCCTGGCCGCAGCGACCAGCCAGGGCCAAGACATCAAACTGGTCTGGATCCTTGACGACATCGCGTCCTCCGATGTGCTGGTCTCGCGCAACGGCTCTGGCGTGAACAGCTGGAAAGACCTGGTGGGCAAGAAGGTTGCCACGCCCTTTGTTTCTACCGCCCACTACTCCCTGATGGTCGGCATGAAACTCAACGGCGTTGACCCCAAGGCGGTGAATGTGCTGAACATGCGCCCGCCAGAAATCGCTGCTGCATGGGAGCGCGGTGACATTGACGCCGCCTTCATCTGGGATCCGGTCATGTCCAAGATCAAGCGCAACGGCAAGGCTGTCGCCACCTCGGGTGACGTGGGCAAATTGGGCTACCCCACGTTTGACGGCCTGGTGGTCAACGCCAAATGGGCTGCCGAGCACAAAGGTTTTGTGGTGGCGCTGATCAAGGCCATCTCCAAAGCCGATGCCGACTACCGCGCCAATGCCGCAAAGTGGACGGTAACATCGCCCCAGGTGAAAGCCGTGGCCAAGTGGACCAAGGCCGACGAGAAGGATGTGCCTGAAGCCATGGCCCAGTTCATCTTCCCGGACAACGCAGCCCAGGCATCTGCCACCTGGCTGGGCGGTGGTGCTGCCAAGACCCTGGCCAACACCTCGGTATTTTTGAAAGAGCAGGGACGCCTGCAAGAAGTCAAGCCCGATTACAACGCCTTCATCGACATGAGCTACCTGCGCGAGGCCATGAAATAAACGTTGCCATCACTGGCATCACCAGCAGGGGCAACCTGGCCACGGGTTAGCCCCTTTTTTTGAACCAAAGATCCTCGGATCCTCTTTTATGCCAACTCTTGAAGTCAAGGACCTGACGGTGAATTACGCCATCAAAGGCGGCACCCTTCAAGCGCTTGCGCCAGTCAACCTGACGATGCACGACGGCGACTTTGTTGTCGCCCTGGGTGCCTCTGGCTGCGGCAAGACCACCCTGCTGAACTGCATTGCCGGTTTTTTGCCGCCGTCCACCGGCGAGGTTTTGCTTGACGGCAAGGCCCTGGTGGGACCGGGCGCCGACCGCGGCGTGGTGTTTCAGAAACACGCCCTGATGCCCTGGCTCAATGTCTGCGACAACGTGGCACTCGGTTTGCGCATGCGGGGCATGGATGGGGTCAGGCGCCGGCAGGTGGCGATGGAAAAACTGGCCCTCGTTGGGCTGGAGAAATACGCCGATCGGGCGGTCTATGAGCTCTCTGGGGGCATGCAGCAGCGCGTGGGAATCGCCCGCTCACTGGCCAGCGACCCTGCCGTTTTGCTGATGGATGAGCCCATGGGCGCCTTGGATGCCTTCACCCGCGAGAGCGTTCAAGAAATTTTGCTCAAAGTCTGGGAGCAATCCCACAAGATGGTCTTTTTTATCACCCACTCGGTGGAAGAGGCGCTGTTTTTGGCCACCCGCTTGGTCCTGATGAGCCCAAGCCCCGGGCGTATTTCGCACACCTACGAGAACGTGCCCTTTTCGCGCGAGTTTCTTTCGCATGGGGACGCCCGCAGGGTCAAATCAGAGCCCGAGTTCAT
>CAMATS010000251.1 GCA_945861195.1 Rhodoferax sp. OV413 | reverse complement strand
TTTGCCGGCCTGACCGATTTTCCCTACACCCCGCGTTACCTGGAGCTCGATGGCCTGCGCGTGGCCTATATCGATGAGGGCCCGCGCGAGGCCCCCCCGGTGCTGCTGATGCACGGCGAGCCCGCCTGGTCTTACCTGTACCGCAAGATGATCCCGGTACTGGTGGCCGCTGGCCACCGGGTGCTGGCGCCTGACCTGGTCGGTTTTGGCCGCTCCGACAAGCCCTCCCACCCAGCCGACTATTCTTATGCCAACCATGTGCAATGGATGTGCGCCTGGATGGAAGCACTCGACCTGCAAGACGCGACCCTGTTCTGCCAAGACTGGGGCTCGCTGATCGGCCTGCGCATGCTCACCCACAGCCCGCAGCGCTTTGCACGGGCGGTGCTGGCCAACGGCGGCCTGCCCAATGGCCAGGACAAGATCCCTAAAGCGTTCTATGTCTGGCGCGCCTTCGCCCGCTTCAGCCCCTGGTTTCCGATTGGCCGCATTGTCAAAGCAGGCTGTGCCGCGCCGCTGGCTGAGGCAGACGTCGCCGCCTATGACGCACCTTTTCCCAGCACACGCTACACCCTGGGCGCCCGTTTGTTCCCCACCTTTGTACCGACCTCGCCCAGTGACCCGGAGCGCGAGCCCAACACCCAGGCCTGGGAGGTGCTCAAACAGTGGCACAAGCCGTTTTTAACCCTGTTCAGCAGCCGCGACCCGATCACCCGGGGGGGCGAACGCCGGTTCCAAAAAAAGGTGCCCGGTGCCGCCGGCCAAGCGCATGAGACCATCCGCCGCGCCGGCCACTTTCTGCAAGAAGACAAGGGCGCCGAAGTGGCCCAAAAAATCAATGCCTTCATCGCCGCCACCCCCCAATCGCGCGAAAGCGGAGCTTCGTAAACCCCCGCAGGCCCGCGGATGACTCCCAAAACCCATGAACACTTTCCTCAAAGCCAACTGCCTGGGCGCCTACGCGCTGGCTCTTCTTAGTCTGTTTTGGGCTCTGCCCTTGGGCCTGGACCCGGTGATGCAAAACATCGCCTTGGCGCTGCTGGCCGTCCATGTACTGGAGGCCATCGCGGCTTTCAAGTACATCAAAACCTACCCGGGGTCCTTGCTGCACAGCCTGCTGCTCACACTCTTGTTCGGTCTGCTGCACTGGCTGCCGCTGGCCCGTGCAGCCCGGGCGGCAAATGAGTCGTCCCGCTCTGTGGCCCAAGAGAATGCCGACCGGGGCTGAGGGCCAGGGTATTCCAATATGGCAGAACAAACGCACCGCCCTGGCCGCTTCAAACGCCTTGCCATTGCCAGCCTGCTTTACCTGGGGGCGGTGGCCCTGGGCGCAGGCTCGGCCTGGTGGGTGCTGCGCCACGCTGCATGGGCCGGCAGCTTGGTCAGGGTTGGCCCCTGGACCGGCAGCACACTGACAGGCAGCACCGATGCCGACATGTACACCCGGGCCAAAGTGGCTCTGGACGGCCCGATGGCACTGGGCCGGGACGAAACCGTGTACTACATGGCCCGCCACGACGACGCCGGCCAGCCGCTGCGCTCGGCCTGCAGCTACCGGGTTGAGGGCCTGCCGCCACCAGCCCGCTGGTGGAGCATCACCGCCTATGCAGACGACTTGTTTTTGTTTGACGCGCCCAACCGCCAGTACAGCCTGAACGACAGCACCGCCCGGCTGGACGCCAGCGGTCGCTTTGCGCTGGTCACCGGGCACAAGGCCATGGAGGGTTGGCACTGGCTGCCCACGCCGGGACAGCGCGGCTTGGTGCTGACGCTGCGCCTGTACAACCCCGGGCCCGACTTGCAGGTCGCACCAGAGCGGCTGCAGCCGCCGTCCATCAAAGCCATCGGAGCCTGCCCATGAGATCCTGGACCATCGGCCAGCGCCTCTGGTTTTACCTCGGCCTTAAGCTGCTGGCTACCGCACTTATCGTGCATCTGCTGGTGGTGTGGGCCACGCCGCGCCTGATCATGAACCGCGTGATGAACGGGCCCGCCGCACAAGCCATGAACATGCGCAACCAGGCGGCATTTCTGCCCGAGACGGACGCTTCAGCCCGTCGGTTGGTGATGCCAAGCCCCGACCTGCTGTACTCAGCCTGCGTCTTTGATGTCTCAGCAGGCCCGGTGCGGGTGCGGGCCAACCCGGGGCTGCCGGGCTACTGGTCGATCGCCCTGTACGCTGCCAACAGCGACAACTTCTTTGTGCTCAATGACCGGCAGGCGGGTGGCGCACCCGTAGACCTGTGGCTGGTGTCCGAAGGCCCCAACCCACGGGACCCGGCGGTGCCACCCGGCGCCCGCGTGGTGGTCAGCCCCAGCACCCAGGGTCTCCTGCTATTGCGGGTGCTGACCAGCGATTACCAGGCTGAAAAAGCTGTGCTGGAGCCCGCGCGGCGTACGCTGCAATGCAGCCAGGCCGGGGCCTAAGATCTTGTTCACCCGCTGCCGGTAACATCACATCGCCCACGCCATCAAGCTAAGCTGTGACCTCATCCGCAACTCGACCAGAGATCGATGCCGGTTTGATCTGCAAGCTGTCCGAGCCATCCATTGAAAACCGAAACCATGTCCACCACCATCATCACCATCCTTTTGCTTGGCGGCCTGTTTGTCTGGCTCGGCCTGCCCATGTTGTTGCGCACGCTGGGCCTGCACCCGCATTACAGCGGCCCGGTGTATTCGCTGCCGGGCAAGCGCGCGCTGGTGATCACCACCAGCCAAGCCACCTTGGGCGAGGGCGGCAAAGCCACCGGGGTGTTTGGGTCTGAGCTGACCGCACCCTACTACGCCTTTTTGGACGCGGGTATGCAGGTCGATATTGCCAGCATCAAGGGTGGCGCGGTACCCATTGAGCCTGACTCTTTTTTGTGGCTGTTGGCCGCACCGTCCGACAAGCGCTACCTCAAAGACCCGCAAGCCCTCGCCAAGGTGCAGGCCTCGCTGCCGCTCGACACGCTGGAGCTGGGCCAGTACGACATTGTTTTTTTAGCTGGTGGCTGGGGCGCCGCCTATGACCTCGGCACCTCCGCCCGGCTGGGGGAGCAAATCACCCAGGCCTGGGCGGCTGGGCGGGTGATTGGTGGTGTCTGCCATGGCCCGCTGGGGCTGCTGCTGGCCAAAGATGTCACTGGTGCGCCACTGGTGCAGGGCAAGCGCCTCACAGCGGTGACCGACAGGCAGGTCAAACAATTGGGTATCACCCAGACGCCGCAGCACCCGGAACGAGAATTGCGCGCCGCTGGCGCCCTGTTTGAGAGCCGCAGCGCCCTGCTTGATCCGTTTGCCAACCACACAACGGTCGATGGTCGGCTGGTCACCGGCCAAAACCAAAACGCCGGTGTCGAAACCGCACAAACCATGCTACGCGTGGCTGGCGGCATGCCCCGTCCCTGAGCCAGTCAAGAGGGGCATGGAACACCAAGATGTACTGATCATCGGTGCCGGCCTTTCTGGCATCGGCGCGGCGGTGCAGTTGCAACGCGATTGCCCGGGCAGCAGCTTCTGCGTTCTGGAGAGTCGCGAATGCCTGGGCGGCACCTGGAACCTGTTTCGATACCCGGGCGTGCGCAGTGACTCTGACATGCACACCCTGGGCTACGGTTTTCGGCCCTGGCTTGACGAGCGGGCCATCGCCGACGGGGCGTCTATTCTGGATTACCTGCGCGCCACCGCGGCCGAGCACGCCCTGGAGCCGCTGATTCGCTACCAGCACCGGGCCAGCGCTGCGGCCTGGTCGTCCACGCAGTCGCGCTGGGTGGTTTCGGTGCAAGTGGGGCCCGGGCGGGATCTGCAACAAATCAGTTGTCGGTTTTTACAAGTCTGCACCGGCTACTTCAACTACGAACACGGTCATACACCCAGCTTCGCCGGCATGGGCAGCTTCGGCGGTCGCATCATTCACCCACAACATTGGCCAGCTGAACTTGATTTGAGCGGCAAACACGTGGTGGTGATCGGCAGCGGCGCCACTGCGGCCACACTGGTGCCGGCCCTGGCACGCACTGGGGCACAGGTCACCATGCTGCAGCGCTCGCCGACCTACATGGTGGCCCGCCCTGCGCACGATGCCCTGGCCCAAGGGCTGCGCCCCTACTTGGGTGCCAAGCTGGCCAGCCGCCTGACACGCTGGAAAAACCTGTTGCTTGGCCAATTGTTCTTCCAGTTCGCGCGGCGATTCCCTGAAAAAACCGCTGAAAAAATCATGGCCCAGGTCCAAGAGGCCTTGGGGCCGGACTACGACCTGCGTCATTTCAGGCCCCGCTACAAGCCCTGGGACCAACGCCTGTGCCTGCTGCCCGATGGCGACCTGTTTGAGGCCATCCGGCAGGGCCGTGTCACCGTGCTCACGGATGAAATCGAGCGCTTCACGGCCAGCGGCCTGCTGCTGAAATCAGGCCAGAGCCTGGCTGCTGACGCGGTGGTTACCGCCAC
>CAMATS010000250.1 GCA_945861195.1 Rhodoferax sp. OV413 | reverse complement strand
GCCGGCAGCAGCGCCCGCACCTGGGCGGCCACGCTGGCATCCAGCGCCAGCGCATGGGTGCCGGGTTGGCTGCAGTAGTGGGCCAGCCAGGCAGCGGTCTGGGTCGGGTTTGCCAGGTCTTGTTTGTTGAGCAGCTTGAGCCCGGGCCTGTCCCCGGTGAGCTCAGCGAGCATCGGGTTGGCGCTGGAGCCGGGCAGTCGGGCGTCCAGCAGTTCAATCACCACATCGATCGATTTGATGCGCGCCTGAATGGCTTTTTTGGTCAGGTGCATGTGACCGGGGAACCACTGAATAGACAAACTCATCTCCTCCTGCCGGCAATGCCCCGTGCTCAGCGGCCGCGTGGGGTGGTCAAAGCTCAGATTGTCCTCGCTTTGGCTGCCTGTTCAGTCCTCGATGGCGCCACGCAGCGCTTTGGTTTGCGCACGCTGGGTTTTGGCTTCCAGGCGGCGGCGGCGGGCGGCCAGGGTAGGGCGAGTGGCTCGCCGGGCCTTGGGCGCCAGCGCCACGCTGTTGACAACTTCGTGCAAGCGCACAAAAGCATCGAGTCGGTTCATCTCTTGGGTGCGGTGCTGTTGGGCCTTGATCACCAGCACGCCAGCCTTGGTGATGCGGCTGTCGGCCAAAGCCATGAGTCGGGCCTTGACGTCATCCGGCAAGGACGACGCCTGGATGTCAAAACGCAGGTGGATGGCGCTCGATACCTTGTTGACGTTTTGCCCACCCGCCCCTTGGGCGCGGATGGCTGATACCTCGACCTCTGCCTCCAAAATCATCAGCGAGGGGGCAGGGCTTTGCTCAGCCATGCAACTGTGGTGTAGGGGCACTCGCGGCAATGGAAGGCAGGCTGCTGCGCACATCGCCGCATTGGGCCCGGTGGCGCAGCGCATGCTCCATGATCACCAGCGCCAGCATGGCCTCGGCAATGGGGGTTGCCCGAATGCCCACGCAGGGGTCGTGGCGGCCCTTGGTAACCACCTCGGTGGGCTGGCCAGCCATGTCGATCGAGCTGCGCGGCTTGAGGATGGAGCTGGTGGGCTTGATGGCTATCGATACCTCGAGGTCTTGCCCGCTGCTGATGCCGCCGAGCACGCCACCGGCATTGTTGGACAAAAAGCCTT
Source organism: Rhodoferax sp. OV413 (assembly GCA_945861195.1). GTDB lineage: Bacteria > Pseudomonadota > Gammaproteobacteria > Burkholderiales > Burkholderiaceae_C > Rhodoferax. Next base: position 3,323 of record CAMATS010000250.1, on the reverse strand, counting down.
GCGGCGAGAGCGCGTCGCCGTGGCTGCTGCCGCGCTGAGACACGCTGCCAAAGCCGGCGCCAATTTCGACCCCCTTGACGGCATTGATGCCCATCATGGCGTGGGCGATGTCCGCGTCCATTTTGTCAAACAGGGGTTGGCCCAGTCCTACTGGCACGCCCGAGGCCATCACCCGGATGCGGGCACCACAGGAGTCGCCTGATTTGCGCAGCACGTCCATGTAGGTTTCGAGCGTCGATACATCGGCCATGGGCGCAAAAAAAACATTGTTGGCCACATGTTCCCAGGCCTCAAAGTGCAGCGGCAAGTCGCCAAGCTGCTGCATGCAGCCTCGCACCACGGTGCCGTACTGTCCGAACAACCATTTTTTGGCCACCGCACCAGCAGCCACCATGGGCGCGGTCAAACGCGCCGACGAGCGCCCGCCGCCACGCGGGTCGCGGATGCCGTATTTCTGGAAATAGGTGTAGTCGGCATGGCCGGGGCGAAAGGTCTGCACGATGGCGCTGTAATCTTTGCTGCGCTGGTCGGTGTTTTTGATCAACAGGCAAATCGGCGTGCCGGTGGTCTGGCCTTCAAAAACGCCAGACAGAATCTCGACTGCGTCGGGCTCATTGCGCTGGGTGACAAAGCGGCTGGTGCCGGGGCGGCGGCGATCGAGATCGGGCTGAATGTCGGCCTCAGACAGGGCCAGGCCAGGCGGGCAGCCGTCTATCACGCAGCCTATCGCTGGCCCATGGGATTCACCAAAGTTGGTGACTGCAAAGAGTTGTCCGAAAGTATTGCCGCTCATGAGATGGGATTATCCCCGAGCGCCGGGGCATCACTCGCGGGCTTTGTTCGGCTGGTCTTGCGGCCAGTCGCGGATATAGGCCTTGAGCATCTTGTTCTCGAAATTCTGGCTCTCAACCACCGCCTTGGCAACATCGTAAAAGCTGATGACGCCCATGAGCATGCGCTGGTCCATCACCGGCATATACCTGGCGTGCTCCTCTAACATCATGCGCCGAACCTCGTCGAGTTCGGTGGCCATGGTGCAGGTCACGGGCGCATCATCCATGGCACTGCGCACGGTGCTGGTGCCGATCTGGCCGCCATTTTTCACCAGCACCTGAATCACCTCCCGAAAAGTGAGCATGCCCACCAGTTCGCCCTGGCCCATGACCAACAGCGAACCGATGTCTTTTTCGGCCATCAAGTCGAGCGCGCGGGCCAGCGGCTCGTCGGCAGTGGCGGTGTAAAGCGTGTTGCCCTTGACCCGCAAAATATCGCTGACTTTCATTTTTTTATGCTCCAGAGCCGGGCAGTTGCGCCCGAAAACGGCTGTCTGAGCCCAAAATATAGCCCACAATCGGACTCGGATGTGCACCAACTTGCCCCGAGGCTAACCGACAAACTCCTCCAGCGAAAGCGCAATTACCCTATGTCTGGTTACTCTGATCCCGGTTTTGACACGCTCGCCCTGCATGCCGGCGCCGCACCCGACCCGGCCACTGGCGCGCGCGCCGTACCGATCCACCTGAGTACTTCTTTTGTGTTCGAGTCGAGCGAACACGCGGCCTCGCTGTTCAACCTGGAGCGTGCTGGCCATGTCTACTCGCGCATCAGCAACCCCACCAACGCGGTGCTGGAGCAGCGGGTGGCGGCGCTTGAAGGCGGCATTGGCGCCATCACCACTGCCAGCGGGCAGGCGGCGCTGCACCTGTGTGTGGCCACGCTGATGGGCGCGGGCTCTCACATCGTCGCCTCCACGGCGCTCTACGGCGGCTCGCAAAACCTGCTGCACTACACCCTGCGCCGCTTTGGCATCGAGACCACCTTTGTCAAACCCGGCGATATCGATGGCTGGCGCGCCGCCGTACGCCCCAACACCAAACTTTTTTTTGGCGAGACCGTGGGCAACCCGGGTTTGGATGTGCTCGACATCCCCACCGTGTCGGCTATTGCACACGAGGCGGGCGTGCCCTTGCTGGTGGACTCCACCCTGACTTCGCCCTGGCTGATGAAGCCGTTTGATCACGGGGCCGACCTGGTCTACCACTCGGCCACCAAGTTTCTGAGCGGCCACGGCACGGTGATTGGCGGCGTGGTGGTGGACAGCGGCGCGTTTGACTGGGGCGCTTCGGACCGTTTCCCCGAGCTCAGTGCGCCCTATGAAGGTTTTCACAACATGGTCTTCACCGAGGAGTCGACCGTGGGCGCCTTCTTGCTGCGGGCCCGGCGCGAGGGCCTGCGCGACTTTGGCGCCTGCCTGAGCCCGCACTCGGCCTGGTTGATCCTGCAGGGTATTGAAACCCTGCCGCTGCGCATGGCGCGCCATATGAGCAACACCGTTCGGGTGGTGGAATTCCTCAACCAGCAGCCGCTGGTGACTCGGGTGGGCCACCCGCTGCTGCAGAGCCACAGCAGCCATTCGCTGGCGCAACGGCTGCTGCCGCGCGGCGCTGGCTCGGTGTTCAGCTTTGACCTCAAGGGCAGCCGGGCGCAGGGCCAGGCCTTTGTTGAAGGCCTGCGACTGTTTAGCCACCTGGCCAACGTGGGCGACTGCCGCAGCCTGGTGATCCAACCGGCCAGCACCACCCATTTCCGCCTGAGCGACGAGGCGCTAGCGGGTGCTGGCATTGCCCAGGGCACGATCCGCCTGAGCATCGGCCTGGAAGACCCCGATGATTTGATTGACGACCTCAAGCGGGCGCTCAAGGCGGCGCAAAAGCTGGCTTGAACCGTGATGGTCCGTGCGGGTTTGGCGTGCAGGTGGATGCTGCTTGACGGCATGGGCCATTTGGTGTGAACCGGGGCGCATCCTGTAACAAGAACAATTTTCTGAGGAGCAATGATGAATTTAGATACCCTTACCCGAGTGCGCACCGATCGGTACCTGCACAATGATTCGGTCACGGTCCGGATGCACGCGCAGGCCGCTGAACTCATCCCGGGTGCGACTTCGCGCCTGCACTATCTGTTCAAGCCCTGGCCGATCTATGCACATTCTGGCCAGGGCTGCCGCCTGACCGATGTGGATGGTGACGAGCGCATTGACTGCCTGAGCAACATGACCGCACTGATCCATGGTCATTCGGATCCGCAAGTCAATGCAGCGATCATCGATCAAGTCCAGCGGGGCGTCAGTTTCTCGGAGCCCGCGCAACCCGAGATCGAGCTCGCCAGCTTGCTCATCGATCGGGTGCCCTCGGTCGAACAAATCCACTTTCGCAGTTCGGGCACTGAAGCCATCATGATGGCGATCAAGCTGGCGCGAGCCTTTACCGGGCGCACCCGGATCGCGAAATTCGAGGGCGCTTACCACGGCTATTACGACTATG
>CAMATS010000249.1 GCA_945861195.1 Rhodoferax sp. OV413 | reverse complement strand
CCTGGATTTGCGCCTTGAGCTTTTGACTGGAATGGAAGGTGACCACCCGCCTCGCCTCAATGGGAACCATCTCGCCGGTTCTCGGGTTGCGCCCCGGGCGTGGTGCCTTGGTGCGAATCTGAAAATTACCAAAACCGGTGATCTTGACGTCTTGGCCACTGACCAAGCTGGCAGCGACATGGTCAAAAAAAGCGTCCACCATGTCCTTGGATTCACGCTTGTTCAAGCCGATTTGCTCGTACAGCAGTTCTGCGAGCTTGGCCTTGGTGAGGGCCGAGGTTTCCAGGCTTTCGACGGCAATGTCCATAGTGGTTCCTGATCTTTTGCTTTTGCTGGTGCTTGATCACAACTGTAGCGCAGACTCAGGCGCGCTGTCGGGCACCGAGTTTTTGGGCAAGGGTCGCCAAAACCGCTTGCACTACACCCTCTATTTGGGCCTCAGTGAGGGTCGCATCTTGGCTGTTGAGCGTTAGCCGCAAAGCCATGCTTTTTTGAGGCGCCGGCTCAGCCGTATGCGGCTGGGCATCCACCGTAGCCTTGGGCCTGTAAATATCAAACAGCAGCAGGTCGCGCAGCAGCCCGGCAGTTGGCGCCGCCCAGACTGCCTCGATCAATTCGGCATGGCTCAGATTCTCGCGAACCAGCACCGCGATGTCACGCTCCACCGCCTGGTATTTGGCTACACCCTGAAAGGCTGGCACCCGGTGTTGCATCACGGCAGCGAGTTCAAGCTCGAACATCATGGGCGCCTCTGCGATGTCATAGCTTTGGCGCCAGCGTGGGTGCAACTCGCCAACAAATCCGATCGTCTGCCCAGCCAGCATGACCCGGGCGCATCGGCCCGGGTGCATAGCGGGATGATCAGCCGGCTCAAACACCGGCCGCGCCGGAGCCAGCAGGGTTTCTACATCGCCCTTGATATCAAAAAAATCAACGCCCTGTTCTTTGCGCCCCCATTGCAGCGCATCAGCATTGCCAGCCAAAAGGCCGGCCACCCGCATAGGCTGGTGAAAGCCTTGCACCGTGGTGTCGCTATCGGGCACTGATGCATCGTGGCTGAACACCCGACCCACCTCAAACACCCTCACCCGTGCAGTTTTGCGGTCTAGGTTGAACTTGAGAACCTGCAACAGCGAGCCCAGCAAGGAGGACCGCATCACACTCATCTGGCTGGCGATCGGATTGATCAGCTTGATGGGCGCGGCATTGCCCGCAAGTTCATGCTCCCAGCGGGCTTCGACAAAACTAAAACTGATGGTTTCCTGGTAACCAAGCGCGGCGAGCTTGCGCCTCACGGCGAAGGGACCGCGCTGAGATTCTGGTTTGATTTTGGCGCTGATGGGCGCGCGCGGCGGCGTGTGCGGCAACTGCTGGAAGCCGATCATGCGGGCCACTTCTTCAATCAGGTCTTCTTCAATCTGCAGATCAAAACGGTAGCTCGGCGGCAGCACCGTGATCAGCCCTGGCGCCTCTGTCAGCGGCAGGCCGAGCCGGCGCAGAGCATCAGCGCACTGCGCCTGGGTGAGCGGCATACCAATGATTTTGCTGGCCCGTGCCACCCGCAATTGCACCGGCAGGGCTGGCGGCAGGTTGAGCTGCTGGTCATCAATTGGCCCGCACTCGGTTGCTGGCGTGCCGCAGATGTCAAGAACCAGTTGCGTGATGCGTTCGATGTGCTCCACGGTTTGGCTGGGATCGACGCCACGCTCAAAGCGGTGCCCGGCGTCCGTCGAAAAATTAAATCGCCTGGAGCGTCCGGCAATCGCCTTTGGCCACCAAAAAGCGGCTTCTACAAAGATGTGCTGGGTGTCGTCTGACACCGCAGTGGCCGCCCCGCCCATGATGCCTGCCAGGGACTCCAGTTGCTGCGCATCGGCGATAACGCCCACCTCGGCATCGACCGTGACCAAGTTGCCGTTGAGCAGCTTGAGGGTCTCGCCAGCACGGCCCCAACGCACCTCAAGGCCGCCGTGGATTTTGTCCAGGTCAAAAATGTGCGAGGGTCGACCCAGCTCGAACATCACATAGTTGGAAATGTCCACCAGGGCGGAGACGCTGCGCTGACCACAGCGGGCCAGACGGTCAAGCATCCATTGCGGTGTGGGCGCACGTGTGTTGACATGACGCAGAACACGCCCGGAGAATCGTCCGCACAGATCAGGCGCGCTGAGCTTGACCGCCAGCGTCTGCCCAATACCTGCCTGGATTGGCACAAACTCGGGCTTGTTCAGCGGTGCGCCGGTGAGGGCAGCGACCTCGCGTGCCACGCCGTAAACGCTCAGGCAATGGGCCAGATTGGGGGTGAGTTTGAGTGTGAACAGGGTGTCATCAAGGCGCAGGTGCGCCCGGATGTCCTGCCCCAGCGGTGCATCGGCAGCGAGTTCGAGCAGGCCGCCGTGGTCCTCGGAGAGTTGGAGCTCCCGCGCCGAGCACAACATACCCTCACTCTCGACCCCGCGCAACTTGCCAACCTTGATCACAAACGGCTTGCCGTCTTCACCGGGCGGCAACTCGGCTCCCACCAAGGCACAGGGCACGCGTATCCCGACCCTGGCGTTGGGCGCGCCACACACAATGTTCAACACTCGCGTCTGTCCAGCATCAACCTTGCACAAGCGCAGGCGGTCGGCATTGGGGTGCTGAATGGCCTCAATGATCTCGCCCACCACGATGCCGCTGAATGCTGGGGCGACCGGCTTGAGCTCTTCCACCTCCAAGCCAGCCATGGTGAGGATTTCGGCCAACTGCTCGGTGTCTATGGGCGGGTTACAAAACTCACGCAACCAGGATTCAGGAAATTGCATAGGGCTTGGCGGGTCTTATTCAAATTGCGACAGAAAACGGATATCGCCGTCAAAAAACAGGCGCAAATCGCTCACGCCATAGCGCAACATGGTGAGCCGGTCGGGGCCCATACCAAAGGCAAAGCCAATGTAGCGTTCAGGCTCCAGTCCCATGTTGCGAATCACATTCGGATGAACCTGGCCCGAGCCTGCCACCTCAAGCCAGCGACCGGCAAGCGGGCCGGTCTGAAAGCGGATGTCAATTTCAGCACTGGGCTCAGTGAAGGGGAAAAAGCTGGGACGAAACCGCAACATCAAATCATCGGATTCAAAAAAACTGCGGCAAAAATCGGTAAACACAAACTTCAGGTCCTTGAAGCTGATGTTGTCGCCCACCCACAGGCCCTCGCATTGGTGAAACATCGGGGAATGGGTGGCATCGCTATCAACCCGGTAGGTGCGGCCTGGCGCGATGACCCGGATTTCAGGCATATCCCCAGAAAAAAGCCCCTCTGAAGAGGCTTGGGCACCAGCGCGGTAACGCTTGACATGCTGAACCGCATGGCGAATTTGCATCGGGCTGGTGTGGGTGCGCAGCAGGTGCGGTGCTGTGCTGCTGCCACCCTCCACATAAAAGGTGTCATGCATCGATCGCGCCGGATGATCTTGCGGCGTATTGAGTGCGGTGAAGTTAAACCAGTCGGTCTCGATTTCAGGCCCGTCAGCGACATCAAAACCCATCGAACCAAAAATCGCCTCGATCCGCTCCAAGGTGAGCGACACCGGGTGCAAGCCGCCATGCCCGCGCCTGCGCCCAGGCAGGCTGACATCCAATGCTTCGGCCTGCAACTGTGCCAGCAATTCAGAATCAGCCAGAGCCTGCCGGCGGGCATTGAGCGCACTTTCGATCGCCTGCTTGGCAAGGTTGATGGCCGCACCGCGAGCTTTTTTCTCATCGACGCTCAGTGCCGATAGCTCTTTCATCAGGCTTGTGATGTGGCCAGCTTTGCCTAAAAACAGGGCCTTGGCATTTTCCAGGTCGGCCGGCGTGGCGGCTTGCCCGAAAGCGGCATGGGCGCTGTCAACCAGGGCGTTCAACTCATTCATAGGTTTCTCGTCATTGAAAAAGGGCTAGTGCTTTCTCAAGCGCTAGCCCCTGTCGCCAGTGCATGCTTGGCTGCTGGGTGAGCAGCCAAGCAGCGCGAGCTCAAGCCGCCAGCTTGGCCTTGACCTGCTCCACAATGCCGGCAAAAGCGGCCATGTCGTGCACCGCAATATCGGATAAAACCTTGCGGTCAATCTCGATGTTGGCTTTCTTGAGACCATTGGCAAACTGGCTGTAAGTCAGCCCGCACTGACGGGCTGCAGCATTGATACGAGCAATCCAGAGCTGCCGAAACACGCGCTTTTTAGTGCGGCGGTCACGGTAGGCGTATTGCCCGGCTTTCATCACCGCTTCTTTGGCGATGCGGAATACATTGCCGCGGCGACCGCGGAAACCTTTGGCACGGGCGAGAACTTTTTTGTGGCGGGCGCGAGCCGTTACACCACGTTTGACGCGAGGCATGTGAGTACTCCTTGTTCGTCGTTAATCAAATACCACGGCCGGGCAACATCTGCGCCATGTGACCCATATTGGTCTCATGCACAGCGGTCGAACCG
>CAMATS010000248.1 GCA_945861195.1 Rhodoferax sp. OV413 | reverse complement strand
CGACCCACCGGCACCATCATGGCGCCACCCAGGCCCTGCAGGATGCGAAACAACACCAGTTCGGGCAGGCTGTCAGCCACGCCGCACAGGGCTGAGCCGAACGAAAAAAGCGCAATCGCCAGACAAAACACGCGCCGTGCGCCCAGCCGGTCGGCCAGCCAGCCGCTGAGCGGCAGGAACACCGCCAAGCTGAGCAGGTAGGCGGTGATGGCCAGGTTGAGGTGCAGCGGCGGCACCGCCAGTGAGGTGGCAATGCTGGGCAGCGCCGTGGCCATCACCGAGGCATCGAGATTTTGCAGGAAGAGCGGGCTGGCAACGATGGCGGGTATCAGTCGGTCACGGCGCAGCATGAACCCATTTTAGGGAAGGAGCAGGAACGGCCGACTGGCCGCCAGACACTGCGCGGCCCATTTCGGGGCGTCAATGGTTTTCTCCCGCTCAAGGTCTGGGCCCGGTGCTGGGCTCGGCAGCGCCGTGGTGGTGCTGATGATCTGGCTGCCCGACGGGCTGCTGAGCCTGCCCGAGCGCCTGCGCGACCGCCGCCAGTCGCGCCTGGCCTCGGCCGCGCGCGCCCGGCACGCCATGCCCCGGGGCGACCAAGCTTGAGCGCACCTGTCTTGAAAGTTTCCGGCCTGAAAAAAGCCTACGGCGCCATCCAGGCGGTCGGCGGCGTGTCGTTTGAGGTGATGCCGGACGAGATCTTTGTGGTGATCGAGCACAACATGGACTTTGTGATGGACCTGTGCCACCGCATCATGGTGATGGTCGAGGGGCAGGTGCTGGCCATCGGCACCCCCGAACAGATCCGCGGCAACAAGCAGGTGCTCGACGCCTACCTGGGGAACTGATGATGGGCGACACCTGCATTCAATTCGAAGACGTGGTGGCTGGCTACAAGGATTTCATGATCCTCAACAAGCTGTCGTTCACGGCTCGCACCGGCTCGATCACGCTGCTGATGGGCCCAAACGGCGCGGGCAAGTCCACCGTGCTCAAAACCCTGTTTGGTCTGCTCAAGCCGCGTCAGGGCCGCATCACGCTCAACGGCGAGAACGTGACCGGCGCCGACCCCAAAACCCTGCTGGCGCGCGGCATCGCCTTTGTGCCCCAGGGGCGCAACCTGTTTGGCAATCTGAGCGTCTACGAAAACCTGGAGCTCGGCGGCATCACGCTGGGCATGAAAACCACGCACGAGCGCATGCCCGAGGTGCTGGAATTCTTTCCGCGTGTCAAGGAACGGCTGCATTCGCGCGCCTCGACCCTCTCGGGCGGCGAGCAAAAACAGCTGGAAATCGGCCGCGCGCTGCTGTTGCGGCCCAAGGTGCTGCTGATTGATGAGCCCTCCATCGGGCTGTCGCCCCTGATCGTGCAAGATGTTTTTCGCCTGCTGCGCCGCCTGGCTGGGCAGGGTACCACCGTGCTGATGGTGGAGCAAAACGTGAAGAGCGCGCTGCAATACTCGGACGAAGCGATTGGGCTCGAATCAGGCCGGCTGGTGCTGCATAAGGCCGCCGCCGACATCCTGGCCGACCCCAACATGGAGCGGCTGTTTCTGGGCGGAGCCCATCCCGCGATGACGCCAGGCGAGAAATAACACCGAGTCCCGGCCTGCAGCGCAGTGGAGGTTTGATTTTTTTGACCCTGCGGGCATGCGGGCCGACTCCAGGCAGGCGAGCCCAGCATTGAGGGTTTTCCCCCTCTTCTGATTTGGCTTGGCACGCGATACTGGCAGCGCTTGCGCTTGGCTGACACATCGCCACCGGCGCTGCTAAGAACTCAGGCTGCGCAATTTGGCGCGGTTTGTCACACCTGCAATCTGCCCCAACCGGGAGTATCAAACCATGGCCAAGCGTCGTGAATTTATAAGCACAGCGGCGGCCCTGATGGCCAGCAGCGTCCTGCCTTTGCCCGTTGCTGCGCAAACCTACCCAGCACGGCCAATCAAATACATTTGCCCCTGGCCGGCCGGCGGCTCAACCGACGTGGTGATGCGCAGCCTGGCCGAAGCAGCCGGCCGGCATTTGGGGCAGGCCATCATTGTTGAAAACCGGCCCGGCGCCGGCGGCACCCTGGGGGCGCTAGATCTGGTCAACGCCAAGCCCGACGGCTACACCGTGGCCCAGCTACCGCACGGGGTTTTTCGGCTGCCCCACATGCAAAAAGTGGCCTTTGATACGCTCAAAGACTTCACTTGGATCGCCTGCCTGACCGGCTATACCTTTGGTCTGGTGGTGCAAGCCGAATCGCCCTTCAAGACCATCAAAGATTTGGTCGACTACGCGCGCCTTAATCCAGGCAAGCTCAGCTACGGCTCAACCGGGGTAGGCACCAGCCCGCACTTGGCAGTTGAAGAGTTCGCTCAGCGGGCGGACATCAAGCTCAACCACATCCCCTTCAAAGGCAATGCCGAGAACATGCAGGCGCTGATGGGTGGGCATATCGCATCGGCCAGCGACGCCACCGGTTGGGGGCCGCATGTTGAGTCGGGCAAGCTGCGCTTATTGGCCACTTACGGCAGCAAGCGCACCAAGCGCTGGCCGCAAACCCCCACTTTGGACGAACTGGGCTACCAAACCGTGTCCGACTCGCCCTTTGGCGTTTGCGGCCCCAAGGGCATGGAGCCGGCGGTCACCCGGGCCATCCATGACGCCTTCCGAAAAGCCATTGCCGAACCCTCGGTCTTGGCTATTTTTGACAAGTACGACCAAAGCGTGATCTACATGAACACCGAGCAGTACACCAAGTTTGCCCGCGAAAGCTTTGCCGCTGAGCGAGCAACGATTGAACGCTTGGGCATGCTCAACAAAGACGGCTAGTTTCTTGACGGCGCCGGGCCCTCAGGGAGCCGGCCAGTAGCAAGCCGTCGGCTTACTCCGCCTTGGCCCCGACGTCTTTGGCGATCTTGGTCCACTTGGTAATTTCGCTGTCGATGAAACGGCTGAATTGCGCTGGCGTGCCGCCCATTGGATCGAGGCCACCAGCAATCAGTTTGTCGCGCAGGGCCGGCGTGACCATCACCTTGTTGAAGGCCTCGTTGATTTTCTTGACTACTTCCGCATTCATACCGGCTGGGCCCACCAGGCCCTGCCAGGCTGTGGCGTCATAGCCCGGCAGGCCGCTCTCGGCGATGGTCGGTATGTTCGCCGCATTGGCCGACCGCTTGGTGGTGGCCACCGCCAAGGCGCGCAGCCGGCCGGTTTGCACATGCGGCATCAGGTTGGCCTGGTCACCCAGCACCACCTGAATTTGGCCGCCCAAGGCGTCTGTGACCATGGGGCCGCCTCCCTTGTAGGGCACATGCACCAAGTCAATGCCGGCCTGGGCCTTGAGCAACTCGGTACCCAAATGTGGCAGGCTGCCGCTGCCGGCCGAGCCGTAAGACAGCTTGCCCGGGTTGGCCTTGGCGTATTGCACCAGCTCGCCGAAGGTTTTTACCGGCAGGCTGGGGTGGACCACCAGCACGTAATTGACATCCACCGTGCGCACGATATGGGTAAAGTCTCTGCGCGGGTCATAGGGCATCTTGTCGTAGATGCCAACATTGATGGCCAGCGATGCTATGTTGCCCAGCAGCAGGGTGTAGCCGTCCGGCGCAGATTGGGCCACGATGCCAGCGCCCAACATGCCGCTGGCACCAGCCTTGTTGTCAATCACCACCGGTTGGCCCAGGGCCTCGGCCAGGGCCGGCTGCACCGCTCGGGCATAAAAGTCGACGGCGCCGCCGGGGGGAAAGGGCACCACCAAGCGAATGGATTTGCTTGGGTAAGCCTGCGCCAGCACAGAGCAGACGCTCAAAAGGCCTGCGACAGCGACGCAAAGCCTGGCCCAGTTGAGGCGGATACGCATGGTTTTTGTCTCCTTTTTTACCAGTGTACACTTTGATTTTCCCTCTGAACGGCGGCCCCATGACCCCTTCCATCGACCGTCTGGACTGCTGGGTATTGCGTGCACCAATTGCCGAGCCAGTGGCCAATGCCTTCGGCGCTATGAGCACCCGGCCGGCTGTTTTCCTGCGCATCAGCGCCAGCGATGGCGCCACCGGGTGGGGCGAGGTGTTCAGTAATTTTCCGCAAGTGGGCGCCGAGCACCGGGCCCGGCTGGTGCGCAGCATCTTCGCCTCCATGCTGGCCGGTGTGGCGGCCGATGACCCAGCCAGCGTGCGCACCCTGCTCGACCAGCGCACCCGCCAAATGGCGATCCAGTGTGGCGAACCCGGGCCGTTTGCCCAGATCACCGGCGCGGTGGACCAGGCCCTGTGGGACATGACCGCCCGCCGCGCCAAGCTGCCGCTATGGCAACTGCTGGGCGGCAGCAGCGCCCGGGTGCGGGTCTATGCCAGCGGCATCGGGCCCGACAAGGTGGTGGCGGTGGCCCTGGCCAAACAGGCCCAAGGCTACCGCGCATTCAAGCTCAAGGTCGGGTTTGGCGCTGAGCGGGATGTGGCCAACCTGGCCGCCATGCGCGCCGCGCTGGGC
>CAMATS010000247.1 GCA_945861195.1 Rhodoferax sp. OV413 | reverse complement strand
TATGCCCTGCCGCTCAAGCTCAACATCCTGCTGGCCATTGCGGTGGCGGTGCTGCTGTGCATGGCCCTGGAAAACCAATCGTGGGCCAAGGCCTCAAAACCATGAACGACAGCACCGACGCCTGGACCCTGCTCATCATTGCCTGTATGGCAGGCATCACAGTGCTGACCCGCTCTTTTTTCTACATCTCCAGCAAACCCTGGCAACTGCCGGGCTGGGCACAGCGTGCTCTGCAGTATGCGCCGATTGCCGCGCTCGCCGCAGTTGTGGTGCCCGAACTGCTGATGACCCAGGGGCAGTTGATTGACAGCTGGCAGGATGCCCGTATCTATGCCGTGGCGAGCGGCCTGGCCTGGTTTGCCTGGCGCCGTGGCTCCGGGCACGCGGTGTTGGGCACCATTCTGGCGGGCATGGCGGTGTACCTGCCCCTGCACATTGGTCTGGGCTGGTGAGCAGCGCAAAAGCCTTTCTAAAATCCGGCGTCTTATCGCTAGTCCTGAGGTTGTTATGAAAATCATCCGTTTTGCCGACCTCTGCGCCCAAGGGCGGGTCGCCGGGCAGCGTGTTTTTATCCGTGCCGACCTCAATGTGCCGCAAGATGCGCAGGGCGCCATCACCGAAGACACCCGCATCCGGGCCTCGCTGCCCTGTATCCGTCTGGCGCTTGAGGCTGGCGCTGCGGTGATGGTCACCTCGCACCTCGGCCGCCCGACCGAAGGCCTGCTGGGCGTCGCTGATTCCCTGGCGCCGGTGGCCCAGCGCATGGCTGAGCTGCTTGGCCGCCCGGTCCCCTTGCACGCCGACTGGGTTGATGGCGTAGCGATCAAGCCCGGCGAGTTGGTGCTGCTTGAAAACTGCCGCGTGAATGTGGGCGAGAAAAAAAACAGCGAAGCGCTGGCGCGCAAAATGGCCGCGCTCTGCGATATTTTTGTGCATGACGCCTTTGGCACTGCACACCGTGCCGAGGCCTCGACCTATGGCATTGCCCAATATGCCGCGGTGGCTTGCGCCGGGCCGCTGCTGGCTGCCGAGATGGACGCCATCACGCTGGCCCTGGCCCAGCCCAAGCGGCCGCTGGTGGCCATCGTGGCCGGCTCCAAGGTGTCGACAAAACTCACCATACTCAAAAGCCTGGCCGACAAGGTGGACCAACTGATTGTGGGCGGCGGCATTGCCAACACCTTTATGCTGGCCAGCGGCCTGAACATTGGCAAGAGCCTGGCCGAGCCCGCTCTGCTTGAGCAGGCCCGCGCGGTCATGGCGGCCATGAATGCGCGCGGCGCCTCGGTGCCGATTCCAAGCGATGTCATCACCGCAAAAACCTTTTCGCCAGAGGCTGTGGCGAGTGTCAAGCTGGCCACAGAGGTGGCCGACGATGATCTGATTTTGGACATTGGGCCAGACACCGCAGCGCGGCTCGCCATGCAACTCCAGTCGGCCGGCACCATTGTCTGGAACGGCCCGGTCGGGGTGTTTGAGTTTGCCGCTTTTGAGCAGGGTACCCGGGCAATTGCTCGGGCAATTGCCCAGTCGAGTGCGTTTTCAATTGCGGGTGGCGGCGACACGCTGGCAGCGATCGCCAAATACGGCATTGAGCAGCAGGTGAGCTACATCTCCACTGGTGGTGGCGCGTTTTTGGAAGTGCTCGAAGGCAAAACCCTGCCCGCCTTTGAGATTCTGAGCCGCCGGGCTCAGGGCTAGAGCCTGTGCACTCAAACCTGGCACCCCAAGAGCCCTGCCTGGATGTTGAGCGCGGCATTGCGGCCATGGGGTCGCCGTCAGCCCTGCGTCTGGTTTTGCAAGTGGCTTACAACAGCCTGCAGCAGGACCTGCCGGCAATTGCCCAGGCGCTGGCGGCTGGCGATGTCCAGCCGGCTGGTGAGCGACTGCACGGCATCAAGGGGTATTTGCCACTGTTTGCCAGTGAAGCGCTGGCCCACGGCATGTTGCTTCTGGAGCGCCGTTGCAGCACTGAGCCGGCCGACACCCTGATCGCTGAATTCGGGGAACTCAGACCGGCGCTGGCGCAACTGCTGTCGCAAATCAGTAGCTACCTGGCGCTTGAATCGCTGCCACCCCAGCCCATCGCCGATGAGCGCTGACGAGCCCAGTCAAATCCATCAGCAGCAGGCGCAGCCCAACCGGCCGTGACAGCCAGCGCGGCGCTTGAGCCTGCGTGGAGTTTTTATCGCAGGCGTGTAACCGCTTCCGTGAGAAAATTAGACACAAGTATTTTTGAAAGATTCACCATGCCGCGTCGCGCCACCAAGATTGTTGCCACCCTGGGCCCGGCCTCTAGCGATCCCGATTTGCTGGAGCAGATGATTCGGGCTGGCGTTAATGTGGTGCGGCTGAACTTCAGCCATGGTACGGCGCAAGACCACATCAAGCGCGCCGGCCTGGTGCGTGAGGCGGCCCAGCGCGCTGGCCGCGAGGTGGCCATCATGGCCGATTTGCAGGGCCCCAAAATCAGGGTTGGCAAATTTGCACAGGGCAGTGTGATGCTGGCGCCAGGGCAAAAATTTGTACTTGATGCAGCCCGTGTAGAACTTGGTGACAGCGGCGCCGTCGGGCTTGATTACAAAGCGCTTCCCAGAGAAGTCAAGGCCGGCGATGTGCTGCTGCTTAACGACGGCCTGATTGTCCTGACGGTTGACGCGGTTAAAGGTGAAGCAGTGCACACCAGCGTCAAGCTCGGTGGCGAGTTGTCCAACAACAAAGGCATCAACAAGCAGGGCGGTGGCCTGACTGCGCATGCGCTCACCTCCAAAGACATGGAGGACATCCGCACCGCCATGAGTTTTCAGGCCGACTATGTGGCAGTCAGCTTCCCCAAAAGCGCAACTGACATGGAAATGGCACGCCAGCTCTGCAATGTGGCTGCAGCCGAGTTCAACCACATGCCCGGGCTGATCGCCAAGATCGAGCGGGCCGAGGCGATCCCCAAACTGCTCGAAATCGTGCTTGCCAGCGACGGCATCATGGTGGCACGGGGTGATTTGGCTGTCGAGGTGGGCAATGCCATTGTGCCGGCGCTGCAAAAGCGCATGATCAAACTTGCCCGCGAACACGACCGGGTGGTGATCACCGCCACCCAGATGATGGAGTCCATGATCAGCAACCCGGTGCCCACCCGCGCCGAGGTCAGCGACGTGGCAAATGCCGTGCTCGACGGTACTGACGCCGTGATGCTGTCGGCCGAAACCGCTACGGGTAAATACCCGCTTGAGACGGTGATCGAAATGGCAAAAATCTGCCATGCGGCCGAGCAGCATGAAGATATTGCATTTGAAGCGAGCTTCACCGGCAAAACCTTTTCGCGCATTGACCAGTCCATTGCCATGGGCGCCCTGTTTACTGCCCACCACCTCGGCGCCAAGGCCATCGTGGCGATGACAGAAAGCGGCTCAACCGCGCTGTGGATGAGCCGCCAACTGGTGCATGTGCCGATTTACGCCCTGACCGCCAAGGTGGCCACCCAGCGCCGTATGGCCCTGTACCGCAATGTCCGCCCGTTGCTGATGGACAGCAGTGCGGACCGCGACACGGCGCTGACCGAGGCCGAAAACCACCTTAAAAATCGCGGCATCGTGCAAACAGGCGATGTCTATGCCATCACCTGCGGCGAGCCCATGGGTTCCCCGGGCGGCACCAATATGCTCAAAATCTGCCAGGTTTCCTGAGCCGGCAGTGGCCTCCCAAGGGCTAGAATCTCGCGCTTGATCAGCGGTTACAAAGCGGTTACCAACTTTTTAAGGACGCCCACCATGGCACTCGTATCAATGCGCGAATTGCTGGACCACGCCGCCCTGAACGGTTACGGTATTCCCGCCTTTAATGTCAACAATCTGGAGCAGGTTCAGGCCATCATGGAGGCCGCCCGCGAGACCGGCGCACCGGTCATCATGCAGGCCAGTGCCGGTGCCCGCAAATATGCCGGCGAGAGCTTCCTCAAGCATTTGATTCAAGCCGCCGTGGAGAGCTACCCAGACATTCCGGTGGTGATGCACCAGGACCATGGCCAAAACCCCGAGGTCTGCCAGGGCGCCATCAATCTGGGCTTCAGCTCGGTGATGATGGATGGTTCGCTGATGGGTGACGGCAAAACCATTGCCAGCTACGACTACAACGTGGAGGTGACGCGCCGGGTGGTCGACCTGGCCCATGCCACCGGCGTCACAGTCGAAGGTGAGCTGGGCTGTCTGGGCTCGCTCGAAACCATGAAAGGCGACAAAGAAGACGGCCACGGCACCGACGCCACCATGACCCGTGAGCAACTGCTGACCGATCCCGAGCAGGCGGCCGATTTTGTCAAGCGCACCCAGCTTGACGCGCTGGCGATTGCCATTGGCACCAGCCACGGCGCCTACAAATTCACCCGCAAGCCTACTGGCGACATTCTGGCCATGGATCGCATCAGAGAGATCAACCGGCGCATTCCCAACACCCACCTGGTGATGCACGGCTCGAGCAGCGTGCCACAAGATCTGCT
>CAMATS010000246.1 GCA_945861195.1 Rhodoferax sp. OV413 | reverse complement strand
ATTCGTCGTCGCCCAGGCGGGTCACGTAGGCGCAACGCGCGCCCTGGCGGGCCGCTGCAATCACGGCGTTGGAGGTGTCGCCGCCAAAGCCTTGCAAATAGGTGCAGTTGCCCGGTGCGCTGGTCTGGTTGAACTCAACCATGGCCTCGCCGATGGCTACGATGTCAAAGCGCTTGGACATGCACTGTCGTGGCTTTGCGCACAGGTGAATCAGGAGCGTTTGTACCTAGGGTGTCTGTACACAGCATGGCTGGCAATGCTAACACTGGCTGTTTGAGCAAGCCGGCGCTGTGCCAAGCAGTCCACGCGTCGACCTGGCCGGCTGCCCACCCATCCGCCCATCCACCAACCAACCAACCTACCTACCAACCCAATGCGAGACAATGCAAGCATGTCCGACCCTGTGTTGCCCACCGTGGCAAGCCGGCCCCTGTCTGGCCCGCAGAAGGCCCTGCTCAAGCTTGGTTTACGCCGCGATATTGACCTCGCGTTGCACTTGCCGCTGCGTTACGAGGACGAAACCCGTATCACCCGCCTGTGTGATGCTCGCGATGGCGAGTTGGTGCAGATTGAGGCCGTGGTCACGGCCAGCGAGGTGAGCCTGCGTCCACGCCGCCAGCTTTTGGTGACAGTGGAGGACGGCGACGAGCGCTGCACCCTGCGGTTTTTCAGCTTTTACCCGGCTCAGCAAAAAGCGCTGGCGGTTGGCAATCGCATCCGCTTGCGCGGCGAGATACGGGGTGGCTTTTTGGGTTGGCAGATGATGCACCCAGCCTTTCGCCCGGCCGTGGGCGAGCTTCCTCAGGCGCTCACGCCGGTTTATTCAAGTGTGGCAGGGTTGGCACAGGCCTATCTGCGCCGCGCCGTCGAAAGCGCGCTGAGCCGGGCCGACCTGAGTGAGACGATCCCCATGGAAAACCTCGCTCAGCTCGACCAGAAACCGATCTACAGCCTGCGCCAGGCGCTGTTTTTTTTGCACTATCCGGCGCCCGATGTGGCCCTGGCCACCTTTGAGGACCGCAGTCACCCAGCCTGGCAGCGCTTGAAGGCCGAGGAGTTGCTCGCGCAGCAGCTCTCGCAGTTGCAGGCCCGCCGGGCCCGCGCTGGTTTGCAGGCGCCGCTCTTGCTGCCAAAGCCCAGCGGCTCGGAACCCTTGGCCGAACGCTTGCTGGGCGCACTGCCGTTCACGCTGACTGGGGCGCAGCAGCGCGTGCGCGCCGAAATCGCCCTTGACCTGGGTCGCCAGGCGCCCATGCACCGGCTGCTGCAAGGCGACGTCGGCTCGGGCAAGACGGTGGTGGCCGCGCTGGCGGCGGCCCTGTGCATGGATGCCGGGTGGCAGTGCGCCCTGATGGCACCCACAGAAATTCTGGCCGAACAGCACTTTGCCAAGCTGGTGGGCTGGCTTGAGCCGCTGGGGGTGAAGACCGCTTGGCTCACCGGCAGCCAAAAGCCCAAGGAGCGACGCATCATGTTGGCCCTGATTGCCAGCGGCGAGGCCACGCTGGTGGTGGGCACCCATGCGGTGATCCAGGACAAAGTACTGTTCAAGCGACTGGCGCTGGCCATCATCGACGAGCAGCACCGTTTTGGTGTGGCTCAGCGGCTGGCCCTGCGTGCCAAGCTCATTGGCCAGGGGCAGGAGCCACACCTGCTGATGATGACGGCCACGCCAATCCCGCGCACCCTGGCCATGAGCTACTACGCCGATCTTGATGTCTCCACGCTCGACGAACTCCCGCCCGGGCGCACCGCGATCGTCACCAAAGTACTCAACGAGGGTCGGCGTGATGAAGTCATTGAACGCATTCGGGCCCAGTCGGCGCTGGGCCGCCAAATCTACTGGGTTTGCCCTTTGATCGAAGAAAGTGAGGCGCTCGATTTGAGCAACGCCACCCAGACCCATGCCCAGCTAAGCGCCGCCCTGCCCGGGGTAATGGTGGGCTTGCTGCATTCGCGCCTGAGCATGGCCGAGAAGAAGGCTGTGATGGCGCTGTTTACCGGCGGGCAGATGGGCCTGCTGGTCAGCACCACCGTGATCGAGGTGGGGGTGGATGTGTCCAATGCCTCCCTGATGGTGATCGAGCACGCCGAGCGCTTTGGCCTGTCGCAATTGCACCAGTTGCGCGGGCGTGTGGGCCGTGGTGCGGCGGCCTCGGCCTGCCTTCTTTTGTACAGCACAGGCGATGCGCCACGGCTGGGCGAAACCGCCCGGGCACGGCTTCGGGCCATGCTGGAGACGGGCGACGGCTTCGAGATTGCCCGGCGTGATCTTGAGATTCGTGGACCTGGCGAGTTTTTAGGGGCGCGCCAATCGGGCGCGGCACTGCTGCGTTTTGCTGACCTGGCCACTGACCAGGCTTTGCTGGCCTGGGCCCGCCAGACCGCGCCTGTGCTGCTTGACGCCTGCCCCGAGCTCGCGAGGCGGCATGAGCAGCGCTGGCTGGGCGGGAAAACCGAGTATTTGAAGGCCTAAGGGCTGGCTCACCGGTGCTAGCACAATAGCGGCATGACCCTGACCGAACTCAAGTACATCGTTGCCGTGGCGCGTGAGCGGCACTTTGGCAGGGCGGCCGAAGCCTGCCATGTGTCGCAGCCTACCCTGTCGCTGGCTGTCAAGAAGCTCGAAGAAGAGTTGGCTGTGAAGCTTTTTGAGCGCAGTGCCAATGAGGTGTCCCTCACGCACCTGGGTGAAGAAATCGTACGCCAGGCGCAAAGCGTTTTGGAGCAGGCGGCGCACATCAAAGAAATCGCCCGGCGCGGCAAAGACCCGCTGTCAGGGCCCCTGACGCTGGGTTTGATTTACACCATAGCGCCTTATCTGCTGCCCGACCTGGTGCGAGAGGTGATCAGCCGAACGCCGCAAATGCCCTTGATGCTGCAGGAAAACTTCACCGTCAAGTTGCTGGAGATGCTGCGTGCCGGCGAGATTGACTGCGCCATTCTGGCCGAGCCGTTTCCAGACGCCGGGCTGGCAATTGCCCCCCTTTACGACGAGCCCTTTTGGGCGGCACTGCCGTCCGACCATGCGCTGGCCAAGCGCAGCAGCGTCAGCACGCAAGAGCTTAAAAACGAGAACCTGCTGCTACTGGGAAGTGGCCACTGTTTTCGAGACCATGTGCTGGAGGTCTGCCCTGAGTTTGCCCGCTTCTCGACCCATGCCGAGGGTATCCGGCGCAGTTTTGAAGGCTCATCGCTTGAGACCATCAAGCACATGGTCGCCGCTGGCATGGGGGTCACGCTGGTACCCCGCCTGAGCGTGCCCAAAGAGGCGCAGCTTGTCAGCGCCAGGCGCCAGCGCAATCCACATCCCCACATCAAATACCTGCCATTGGCCGGTGAGCCGACCACGCGCCGGGTGGTGCTGGCCTGGCGGCGCAGCTTCACCCGCTATGAGGCCATTGCCGCCCTGCGCAATGCGGTCTACGCCTGCGAACTCGCGGGTGTGAAGCGCCTGTCCTGAGGCGACGGTCTCGGCCATGGGCAAAACTGGCCTGCGCATCGCGCTGTACCTGAACCTTATTCGCTGGGACCGCCCGGCTGGCTGGCTGCTGCTGCTGTGGCCAACACTGAGCGCGCTGTGGATTGCCGCGGGAGGTTTTCCCGGCTGGCATTTGCTGCTGGTGTTCACAGCCGGCACGGTGTTGATGCGCAGCGCCGGGTGCTGTGTCAACGATGTTGCTGATCGGGAGTTCGACCGTCATGTCAAACGCACTGCACAGCGGCCGGTGACCACCGGTGCGGTGTCGGTACGCGAGGCGCTGCTGCTGGGGGCCGGGCTGGCGCTGCTGGCGTTTGGGCTGGTGCTGACCACCAGGCTGAGCACTGTCTTATGGTCAGTGCTGGCGCTGGCCATCACACTGGCCTACCCGTATGCCAAACGTTTTATTGCCATGCCGCAGGCCGTGCTGGGTGTGGCCTTCAGCTTTGGTGTGCCCATGGCCTTTTCGGCGGTGCAGGGCAGTGATGTGCCAAGCTTGAGCGCCATGGCAGCCAGCGTGCCTGCCCTGGCTTGGCTGCTGCTGCTGGGAAACCTGTTTTGGGTGCTGGCTTATGACACCGAATACGCCATGGTTGACCGCGACGATGACCTGCGCCTGGGCCTGAAAACCTCGGCCATCACACTGGGTCGCTACGATGTTGCGGCGGTGCTCGCCTGTTATCTTTTGTACTTGGCAATTTGGTCGCTGGCGCTGCTGCAGCATGGCCTGTCGCCTGTTTTTTTGGCCGCCATGGGCCTGGCGCTATTGCAGGTGCTGTGGCACTACCGCATGATTCGCAGCCGCAGCCGCGCGGGTTGCTTCAAGGCCTTTCGCCTGAACCACTGGCTTGGCTTCACGGTTTTTCTCGGCATTGCGCTGGCGCTGGCGCGCCCCTGATGGCAGCCTGCGCGCCCCAGGCGACTCAGGCGCTGCCATATTCGTCGCCCATGGCCAGAGCCCGTTGCTGGGCAGCTTGCATGGCCCGCACAAAACCGGCGCTGATGTTGTCCTGCTCC
>CAMATS010000245.1 GCA_945861195.1 Rhodoferax sp. OV413 | reverse complement strand
GCCACGCCCAAGCCCAGCGCCAGCCCGGCCAGGGTGCCGACCAGCCCCACCATGGCGCCCTGCACCACAAAAATCCCCATGATGCTGCCCGGACTCGCACCGAGCGTTCTCAAAATAGCAATATCCGCGCGCTTGTCGGTCACCGTCATCACCAGAGTCGACACCAGGTTGAAGGCGGCCACCGCCACAATCAGCGTGAGGATGATGAACATCATGCGTTTTTCAACTTGCACGGCAGCAAACCAGGTGCGGTTTTGGCGCGTCCAGTCGCGCACCAGAACCGCTGGCCCCAAGCTCAGGGCAAGATCCGCGGCCACCGCGCGGGCCGAGTGCAGGTCGCGCAGCTTCAGGCGCAGTCCGCTGGCGCCTTCGAGCCTAAAAATACGCGCGGCATCGTCCACATGCATCAGCACCAGGCCGGCGTCATATTCGTAGTGGCCCGAATCAAAAGTGCCGACCACAGTCATTTGCTTCAGGCGGGGCACCACGCCGGCCGGCGTCACCTGTCCGCCTGGGGCCACCAGCGTCACCGGCTCGCCAACCCGCACACCCAGGCTGCGCGCCAACTCACCACCCAGCACAAGCCCAAACTCACCCGAGCGCAAACGCTGCAGCGCACCGCTGCCAGACTGTCGGGCCAGATCAGTCACCTCTGGCTCCAGCGCCGGGTCTATGCCGCGCACCACCGCGCCCTTCATGGTCTCGCCACGGGCCAGCAGGGCCTGGGTTGCGATGAACGGCGCTGCACCCACCACCTCGGGGTGGGTCCGCACGGCGCCCAGGCTGGCGGCGAGGTCGGGTAGCGCTGCGCCGTCTGCTGCGTATATTTCAATATGCGAAACCACCCCCAGCATGCGGTCTCGTACTTCTTTCTGAAAACCATTCATCACACTGAGCACGATGATCAACGCAGCCACGCCCAGCGCAATGCCCAGCATAGAAACACCCGAGATAAATGAGATAAAGCCGTTGCGCCTGGTGGCACGACCAGCGCGCGTGTAGCGCCAGCCTAAAAGCAGCTCAAACGGAAGTTGCATCGCAGAAAACGAGGTTCAAACAAAGAGCCATTGTGGCATCGGCCGATCACTGACAATGCCCCCATGCACCTTTTGATCCCCTTCGCGTTTTGCAGCTCGGCGGGCTGTGCGCAGGCCCTGCAAGGTTTAGCACTGCCCGCGCTGCAAAAAGCGATGCTGCGCTTGGCACCACTTGCCACGGACCGGGGAGATGACAGCAGCCTGTCACCACCGCACGAGCGGGCCTTGGCGGCAAGCCTGGGGCTGAGTGGCGCCGACGGCGAGCTGCCTTGGGCGGCGCTGCAGGCCAGAAAAACTGAGGGCGCCTGGGCTTTTGTCAGCCCCTGCCACTGGCAAATTGGTGCGCTGCATGTGGCCATGCACCATGCGCCACTGCCGCAGTTTGAGCCCGCCGAGTCACAGGCGCTGCTGGCCGCTATGCAGCCTTATTTTGCTGAAGACGGTATCACGCTCTACTACGACCAAGCGCAACGCTGGCTGGCGCAGGGCGAGGTGTTTCGCGGTCTGGCCAGCGCCTCGCTAGACCGGGTAGCCGGGCGACAACTCGACCCCTGGATGCCCCAAGCAGCCCAGGCCAGCGGCCTGCGCCGGTTGCAAAGCGAAATGCAAATGCTGCTTTACACCCACCCTGTCAACAGCGCGCGCAGCGAGCGCGGCCTGCTGCCGGTCAACTCTTTTTGGCTCAGCGGCACCGGCGCCCTGCCGTCACTGCCGCAAGCAGCCGATACCGGCACCGGGAGCCTGGTGGTGGCAGACCAACTGCGCGAGGCTGCGCTGGCCGAAGACTGGCCAGCCTGGGCCCAGGCCTGGCAGGCGCTGGACGCCAGCCACGGCCCGGCCCTGCTGGCCGCCTTGCACCAAACCGGCCAGGCCCGGCTGACCCTGTGCGGCGAGCGCTCGGCCCAAAGCTGGTCCGCCCAGCCCGGGTTGTCCGCCTGGCGCCGGCTGGGCCAGCGGCTCAGGCCCAAAACCATGTTGAGCTTGATGGAGACGCTGTGAAACTGGTCGCGCGAGACATACCGCCACGCAGCGTCTGGGCGCTGGAGCAGGCCGGCATACACCCGCTGCTGGCCCAGCTGTTTGCGGCCCGCGGCGTACAAAGCCCGCTCGAGCTTGACGACGCTCTGGCCCACCTGCTACCCCCCGGTGATCTGTTGGGCAGCGCTGCGGCCGCCACACTGCTGGCCAACGCCATCGAAGCCGACAAAAAACTCTGCGTCGTGGCCGATTACGACTGCGACGGCGCCACCGCCTGCGCCGTGGCGGTGCGCGGACTGCGGCTGCTGGGGGCACACCATGTGGACTACCTGGTGCCCGACCGCGTGGTCGACGGCTACGGCCTCACGCCCCCAATTTCCGAGCGGGTCAAAGCCAGCGGGGCCGATGTGCTAATCACTGTGGACAACGGCATCGCCAGCCTGGAGGGCGTGGCCACTGCGCGGGCACTGGGCCTGCAGGTACTTGTCACTGACCACCATTTGCCGGCCGTCGTCAACGGACAAACAGTGTTGCCTCAGGCCGATGTCATCGTCAACCCAAACCAGCCCGGCTGCAGCTTTGCCAGCAAATCAATTGCCGGCGTGGGCGTGATGTTTTATGTGCTGCTGGCCCTGCGCGCCGAGTTGCGCCAGCGCGGTAAATTTGCCCAGGGCGCGCAGCCCAAGCTCGACGCCCTGCTGCCCTTGGTGGCACTCGGTACGGTGGCCGATGTGGTCCGGCTCGATGCCAACAACCGCCGCCTGGTCGCCCAGGGACTCAAGCGGGTGCGGGCCCTGGCCATGCCGGCTGGGGTGGCCGCCCTGTTTGCTGTCGCGGGCCGCGAAGCCCAGAGCGCCAGCACCTTCGATTTTGGCTTTGCGCTGGGCCCGCGTATCAACGCCGCTGGCCGTTTGTCTGACATGCGCTTGGGCATTGAATGCCTGCTCAGCGACGACCGCAGTCGGGCCACCGAGTTAGCCCAAACCCTGGACAACATCAACCGCGAGCGCCGCATCATCGAGGGCGATATGCGCGAGCAAGCCTTTGCGGTGGCCGAAACCCTGTTTGACGCACAAGAAGAACCGCCCCCGGCCGTGTGTGTGTTTGACCCCGATTTTCATGAAGGCGTGGTGGGCATCGTGGCCTCCCGCCTCAAAGACAAGTTACACCGACCGACCTTTGTTTTTGCCGCCAGCAGCGCCCCCGGGCGCGAGCACGAACTCAAGGGATCAGGCCGCTCAATTGCCGGCTTTCACCTGCGTGACGCCCTGGATTTGGTGGCCAAACGCCACCCGGGCGTACTGCTGCGTTTTGGCGGCCATGCCATGGCCGCCGGCTGCACTCTGCTGGAGGAACATTTCGACACCTTTGAACAGGGCCTGAGCGAAGTGGCACAAGAGTGGCTGGACGCCGCCACCCTGAGCCGGCGCACTGAGACCGACGGTCCGCTCAAGCCAGAGTACCGCCGCACTGAGCTGGTCGACCTGCTGCAAGCCGAGGTCTGGGGTCAGGGTTTTGCGGCACCCACCTTCAGCGAGGAACTCGAGGTGCTGCAGCAGCGGCTGGTGGGCGAAAAACACCTGTCGCTCAAACTCAAGCACCAGGGGCAGCCGGTTGACGGCATTTGGTTTGGCCGTACCGAACCGCTGCCGGCCCGGGTCAAACTCGCCTTCCGGCTCGATGCCGATGCCTGGAACGGCGTGCGCCGGGTGCGCTTCTTGATTGAGGCAGCAGAGGTATGAGGGGGGAAGCTGGGCCAAGCCCTGACTCGGTGTCTTTCACTTAAACTCCCAGCGTGATGTCAATTCTCAACGCTGATCTGCACTGCCACTCGGTAGTCTCAGACGGCACCCTGACCCCGGAAGCCCTGGCCGCACGGGCCAAGGCCCAAGGCGTTGAGCTGTGGGCCCTGACCGATCACGACGAAATCGGCGGGCAGCAACGCGCAGCTGCAGCCGCGCAAAACCTGGGCCTGCACTACCTCACCGGGGTCGAGATCTCGGTTACCTTTATCGGGCAAACCGTGCACATCGTCGGCCTCGGCTTTGACCCGGACAACCCCGCACTCCAAGCCGGCTTGGCACAAACCCGAGGCGGGCGCCATCAGCGGGCCCAGGACATGTCAGACGGCCTGGCCCGCGTGGGTATCAAGGGCGCCTACGCGGGCGCCACCCAATACGCAGGCAACCCGGAACTCGTATCACGCACCCACTTCGCCCGTTTTTTGGTTGAGTCGGGCGTCTGCCGTGACACCAATGAGGTGTTTCGCAAATACCTCATCGAGGGCAAACCCGGCTACGTGCCGCACCGCTGGGCCAGCCTGAAAGACGCTGTGAGCTGGATCACCCAGGCTGGCGGCGGGGCCGTGATTGCGCACCCGGGACGCTACAAATTCAGCGCCAACGAAGAATTTGCGCTGTTCACCGAATTCCGACAACACGGCGGTCTGGGCGTAGAGGTGGTCACCGGCAGCCACAGCAGCGCC
>CAMATS010000244.1 GCA_945861195.1 Rhodoferax sp. OV413 | reverse complement strand
GGCTGTCTTGGCGGCGAGCTCGGCGCCGAGTTTGCTTGGGTCGCCTGTGGGGCTGAGCTTGGCCGCGATCAAGTTGGTGATCGGGGTGATGTTGGCCGTGGCGCTGGCACCGGTCACGCTCGAGACGACACTGACCAACGATTCGCTGGCGCCGTCTGCCCCGGACCGCGTGGCGGTCAGGACAAAGGGGGCGACGGCGCCGGCGTTGAGCGTGATGGAATAAATGCCATCGGCACCGATGGTGGCGCTGGTTCCAACTGTGGCGCCAGTGCTGTCAGTGACGGTCACTGTTGCATCGGAAAAAGCGGCGCCTGTGGCGGCGATGCCAGAAAGTATGGTCGGCGTGGTACCCCCACCCACGTTGGAGCTCGATCCCCCGCCACAGCCATAAAGCCCTAATAATCCGGCGCTGGTCACAACCAGTACCAGCCGCTTCAATGTAATTTTCATGATCACTCCTTTGTTGATGGTGCAGACAGCCATGTGGCCTGATGATTCGCGTCACCGCTAAGGGTTTTGCGCTTCGGTATTTAGTGTCCGAACAATCGATGGTTATGAAAATCCCATATTCATGGGATGCCACGCCCTAGCCGACCCTGCCGCTTGGCGCTATGCTTTAGCGCAAAACAAAGGTAAAACCATGTGGCGAGTACTGGTGGTGGAGGATGACGCTGGCATGCGCGAGTTTTTCGCGGGCAGTGTGGCGCGGTGTAACCAGCTGGCCCTGGCGGCCAGCGTGGGCACAGTGGCGCAAGCCCGGGCCTGGCTGGACGACCCGTCCAACATGGTCGATGTACTCCTGACGGACCTGGGCTTGCCCGACGGTTCCGGCCTGGAGGTGATCCGCCATTGCCTCAGCCTGCACCCGCGGTGTGAGCCGCTGGTGATCTCGATGTTTGGCGATGAAGCCAATGTGCTGGCCAGCATCGAGGCCGGTGCTTTGGGCTACATCCACAAAGACGCCGCGCCTGATGACATCGCCCAGACCATTTTGGACATGTGTGGCGGTGCCTCGCCCATTTCACCCATGATTGCCCGGCGTGTGCTGTCCAAGTACCGCAGTGACCGCGTCCCTGCAGGCGATGCGCCGCCGCGCCGGGCGGTCGATGCCCAGCCAGATGACGCCGGCAGCCCAGCGCCAGCCAGACCGCGCAGCCTGTTGTCGGTGCGCGAACAGGAGGTGTTGGCCTATATCGCGCGAGGCTATTCCTATGCCGAAATTGCCCGCCTACAGGGCCTGAGCGTGCACACCGTGCAGTCGCACATCAAGAACCTGTATGCCAAGCTGTCAGTGCACTCCCGGAGCGAGGCGGTGTTCGAGGCCACGTACATGGGCCTGCTCTGACCGCTTGCTGTCCATGCGTTCGTCCTTCTGCTGTCGGTCGTGCTGGGTGGCCTGCTGGCTGCTGGTGATGCCGCTGTGGGCGCAAGCGCAGGCAATGGTTTTGCGTACCGCACAAGCCACCATCACGGTGCAGGGCCAAAGCCCTCGGCAAACCACAGTCAGCCTGCCCTACCTGTGGGATGCTCAGCAACGCGGCCAGTCGGGCCTGGTGGTGTTTGACATGTCGTTTTCACTGGAGGCCGTGCCAGCGGAGATGTATGGGCTGGCGATCCCCAAAATCTCCAACGGCTACGAGGTCTACCTCAATGATGTGTTGCTGGACCGCTTTGGCGATTTGTCGCAGCACCAATTGACCGATTCCAAGCTGCCCAGGTGGGTCGGCGTCAGGCCGGACTTGCTGGCCAAGGTCAACCGCTTGCGGATCGTACTGCGGGCTGATGCCGGGCGCCAGGGCGGGTTGTCTGAGGTGACGCTAGGCCCGCATATAGTGACCGAGGGCCTTCATCAGCCGCTTTGGCGCTGGCGGGTGTTGGGCCGGCTGTTCGTGGTGGTCTTCAGTGCCTTGATCGGGCTGGTCGGTCTGCTGCTTTGGTTGACTCAGCCGCTGGTTAGGTCTGACGGTAACTTGGGGCGCGACCCGGTGTACCTGTGCGGTGCATTGGCAGAAATGTGTTGGGTGTTCCGGGTGACGGATTCCTTGATGGAAAGCGCGCCACTGCCGCTGGCTTGGTGGAGCGTCGCGTCCTCATTGGCGGTTGGGGCTTGGGCGTGCCTCACAATCTTGTTTTGCGTGGGTGTGATTGCGTGGCGCCAGCCGCCGCGCACTCTTGCATTGCGACGGTGCCTGTTGGCCCTGGTGTTGGTGGGTGCGCCGGCGGCGATTGCCGGCTGGGTGTACGGGGTGCCATGGGTGCTGACTGGCTGGTACGCTACATTGGCACTGACTTCCCTCTTATTTGCTGGCTACCTACTGTGGCATGCAATGGGTCGGCAAGCGCCCCAGCACAGCCGAATACTGGCGGCTGCCATCTTGGCCAATGTAGCCGTGGGCCTCTTGGATTTGTACCGCCTGCGTATCGAACCCTCTACCGTGGGGAGTACCGGTCTTTATTTTTCGTCCGTGCTGTTCGGCCTGGTCACAGGGGTGATCGTGTTGACGCGCTTTCGCGCTGCCAGTGGGAAGGTGGTCGAGCTCAACGCCAGCCTGGAGAGGCGTGTGGCGCAAAAAGAGGCTGAACTAGCCCGCAGTTACCAGCGCTTGGAGCAGATCGCACGAGAACAAGCGCGCAGCAGCGAGCGCAGCCGGATTCTGAGCGACATGCACGACGGCGTGGGCTCGCACATTAGCACGGCGATCCGGCAACTGCTGACGGGCCGGGCCAGCGACGCCGAGGTGCTGCAGACGCTGCGCGAATCGTTGGACGAGCTCAAGCTCTCGGTTGATTCGATGGACCTGCCACCAGGGGACATTACGGCGCTGCTGGCCAACCTGCGCTACCGGCTCGAGCCCCGCCTGCAGGCTTGCGGTATCGAGCTGGTGTGGGCGGTGGATGCGCTGGAGCCTATGGCCGGGTTGGATGCAGGCGCCATGCGCCAACTGCAGTTCATGCTGTTTGAGGCGATCTCCAACGTGATGCAGCACGCCCAGGCCAGCCAGCTGCGCATCGAGGCCCAGCAGACCGCCCAAGGGGCATGCATTGGCGTGGTGGACAACGGCGGCGGCTTTGATGTCGGCCAGACCCCGCGCCGGGGCCTGCGGCAGATGCAGGAGCGGGCGCAGGCGATTGGTGCGCAGTTACAAATTTATAGCCAGCCCGGGTGCACCTCGCTGCAGATGGTGCTGTCAGCTGAGGTTCACCACCGTCTGCCATGACTTATCGTGTCTTTTGGCGGTGTGGCTGGCTCGCGATGTGGCTGTGGCTGTCTTGTGGCGAGGCCCGTGCTGAAGTGATGGCACTCACCCGGGCGCAGGTCACAGCTGCGCTGCAAGGTTCACCGGCGTCCGCCCCGGTTGCGGTCGAGCTGCCGTACCAGTGGGATCGCCATCACCGGGGCGCAGCGGGGGAGGCGCATTTTCAGATTCCTTTCTCCCTTGCGGCAGTGCCTTCAGAGCCCTATGGCCTGTATATACCGAGGCTGGGCAATGCCTATGCGATCTGGCTCAATGGTGCGTTGCTGGAGCAAAACGGCGATTTCAGTTTGGGCAGCAGCCCAGACTTTGCCAAGGCGCCGCGCTACTTGGTGTTAACACCGCGCCTGCTCCGCCAACACAATCTGCTTCAGATCCGCATCCGGGCCGACGCGGGCCGCCGTGGCGGACTCGCACCTCCAGTTCTGGGGCCGCATGATGAGGTTTACCCGCGCTATCTGCAGGACCACCGCAGCCGTATCACTGGCTCGTTCCTGGTGGCGGTGTTCGGGCTGCTGGTGGGCCTGATCGCCTTGGCACTTTGGGCCACGCAAGTGGAGCCGCAAGGCCATACGCGCCGCCGGCGCGATCCCCTGTACCTGTATGTCGCGGTCGCGGAGCTGTGTTGGACGGTTAGCGTGAGCGACGCTTTCATTGAAACGCCGCCCTTGCCCTGGCCTTGGTGGGGCTTGTTGCCGATCCTGACCCACAGCTTCTGGGCCTGCAGCATGGCCCTGTTTGGCATCGAAATTGCCGGCCTGAGCCTAAGCACAGCCGCGATGTGGCTGCGCCGCTGGTTGGCGTTGCTGGTCCTGCTGGTGTTGGCTGCCGCCATCGGGCGCGCGTTGGCTTGGCCGGCTGCCTTGCCTTGGGCCTATGGCCTGTCGGGTCTTACGGCCCTTTTCTTTGCAGTCGTCTTTGTTTGGCGGGCCTTTCGCAGCGGGTCTGGCCAGCACCGCTTGGTGGCGGCAGCCGTGGTTGTAAACACCGTGGTGGGGCTGCGTGACTTCTACGTCTTTCAGGTGCTGCAGGCCTATGGCGAAAACACTTACCTGCGTTACAGCTCGGTGCTTTTTGGGCTAACTCTGGCGTTCATCGTGGCGTTGCGGTTCCGAGCCGCGAGCTGGCAGGTGGTCGAGCTCAACGCCAGCCTGGCGCAGCGGGTGGCACACAAGGAAGCCGAACTTGCGCGCAATTACCAGCGCCTGGCGCAGGGCGCGCAGGAGCAGGCGCGCAGCGGCGAGCGCAGCC
>CAMATS010000243.1 GCA_945861195.1 Rhodoferax sp. OV413 | reverse complement strand
CTGTCGCTGCTCGCCCAGGCCTTCGATGCCCAGGGCCATGACATCGCCTTTTTTCAAGAAGACCGGCGGCTTCATGCCCAGGCCAACACCTGGGGGGGTGCCGGTGGTGATGATGTCGCCCGGCATCAGGGTCATGAACTCGCTGACATAGCTGACCAGCTTGGCGACCCCAAAAATCATGGTCTTGGTGTTGCCGGTCTGCATGCGCTGGCCGTTCAGATCAAGCCACATTGACAATTTCTGCACATTCGCAATTTCGTCCCGGGTAACCAGCCAGGGGCCGATCGGACCAAAGGTGTCGCAACCCTTGCCCTTGTCCCATTGCGGGCCGCGCTCAATTTGGTACTCGCGCTCACTGACATCGTTGATGGTGCAGTAGCCGGCCACGTGTTCCAGCGCCGCTTTTTGTGTGACATAGCGCGCCCGCGTGCCGATGACAATGCCCAGCTCCACTTCCCAGTCGGACTTGACCGAGCCCTTGGGCAGCATGACCGGGTCATTTGGCCCCTGGATGCAACTGATCGCTTTCATGAAGATGATCGGCTCTTTGGGGATGGGCGCACCCGACTCAGCGGCATGGTCGGCATAGTTCAGGCCAATGGCAATGAA
The DNA here is from genome assembly GCA_945861195.1 of Rhodoferax sp. OV413. Taxonomy (GTDB): domain Bacteria; phylum Pseudomonadota; class Gammaproteobacteria; order Burkholderiales; family Burkholderiaceae_C; genus Rhodoferax. The sequence continues at coordinate 3,912 of CAMATS010000243.1, read as the reverse complement.
CTTGCCAACACCGCCTACCGGGCAGCCCATGCGGGGCGTGCCACGCACCAGGGGCAGCTTGGCTGGGTTGAGCTTGGCCAGCTTGGCCAGCGCCGCTTGGCTGAGCTGGGCCGGCCCGATATCGGGCAGCACGGCGCTGAGGTCGCGCAACTTGCCGTCGGTATCAATAAGACCAGGTTTTTCTTTGCCGGGATTGCCATAACGAACCAGTTTCATGGGTTGCCTTTCACCTAAAAATTAAAGCGGTTGAGTGATTTAGTAAGTGGAGCGTCCACCTGAGAGATCGAACACCGCGCCAGTTGAAAAAGAACAGTCTTCAGTGCACAGCCAGCTTACCATGGCTGCCACCTCCTCCGGCGTGCCAAAGCGCGCCATGGGGATCTTGGACAACATGAAGGCGATGTGCTCGGGCGACATCTGGTCAAAGATGGCGGTCTTGACTGCCGCTGGCGTGACGCAGTTGACACGCACGCCGGTGTCTGCCAATTCTTTGCCCAAGGACTTTGTCAGCGCCATGACTGCGGCTTTGCTGGCGCTGTAGGCGCTGGCGTTGGGGTTGCCGTCTTTGCCAGCGACCGACGCAATGTTGACAATGCGGCCGTAGTTGCGATCGCGCATGTGCGGGGTGATTTCTCGGCAGCAGTAGAACAGGCCGTTCAGGTTCACCTGCATCACCTGCTGCCAATCGGCCACAGGGTAGCTCCAGACCTTGGTGTTCGGGCCGGTGATGCCGGCGGAGTTGACCAGCGCATCAATCACCGCCGACTGTGTCAAGGTCTGGCCTACTGCGGCCACCACCGAGGCGTGCTCTGCAACATCCACTGTCACGCCGTGCGCTTTGGGGCCCAATTCGGCGCAGGCTTTGGTCAGCGCCTGCGTGTCGCGGTCCCACAGCGTGACGCTCGCCCCGGAGGCCAGCATGCGCTGCGCAATGGCGTAGCCAAGTCCGGTGGCACCACCGGTGATGACCGCATGGCGGCCGTTCATGTCAAGTTGGTTCAAGGGGGAGGTCCTTTAAAAAAGTGGAGAAGCATACAACGTACGACCCGCAACACGGATCTCGACCGCTACCTGGTACTGTTGTACCGCAGCAGCGCTGATCTCCATGCCCAATCCGGGTGCAGCAGGCGCGCGTACCAAACCCATCGCATCAGGTGTGAGGTGGTTCTGTGTCATTGCCACGGCCAGCGCTTTGGGCGCCGCCGGATATTCGCAGATGGTGTAGGCGGCCAGGCCGGCATAGGGTTGAAGCGAGGCGCTCAGTGCCAGGTGCGAAGTGAAGGTGTGGTTCACATAGGTGACGCCCCGTGCAAGCGCGTAGTCGGCCACCTGTTTGGCCGGTCCGATGCCGCCGATACGGCCGCAGTCGATTTGTACAAAGCCAATGCCGCCGTAGTCGATCAAGTGCTCCGCCATGGCCGCATTGTGGGCACCCTCGCCGCCGGCCAGTTTGACGCTCTTGCAGCGCTTGGCCAGTTCGCCGTACTGTTGCAGCGCATGGGCGTGGAAGGGTTCCTCCAGCCACAGCGCCCGCGCCTGTTCCAAGGCGTCCAGGCGGGCTGAGGCGCGAGCCAGGTCTTCGCCAAAAATCTGACCCATGTCGACCAACAGGATGCCGTCGGGCCCCAGCGCTTCCCGTGCGGCAAACAAGTGATCTGCATCTTGGGCCGGTGTGCCCCGGCCGATTGGGCCCCAGCCAAACTTGGCCGCCTTGAAGCCACGGCGCAGCGCATCCTGCCCGCGCGCCAGCGTCTCCTGCGCGCTGTCGCCAAACAACAGCGAGGCATAGGGAGTTTTGGGGTGCGACGCCGGGTAGCCCAGCAGGCGCCAGACCGGCTCGCCACGGGCCTTGCCCAGCAAGTCCCACAGCGCCATCTCAATACCCGACCAGGTGTGAGCTGCTTGCAGCACATCCATGCTGTTGTAGGCCACATCGGCTGCGATGGCTGCTATATCTTGCGGCCCATTTATCACTCGACCCAGCACCGAGGCACTGACCGGCTGGCAGGCGCCGTGCGACATGGGGCAGACAAAGGCGGCGATCGAGGGCAGAGGCGCGGCCTCGCACTCGCCAAAGCCGACCAGGCCGCCAGCGGCTACCCGCACCAGCAGCGCGTCCTGGCTGCCATCAGCCTCGGTGGTGACTTCAGGCATGGACAGGTAAAAGAAATCAACGGCATCAATCTTCATGTTCAGGTCGCCTTCTATTGGATAGCTTCGAGGGCGGATTGGCCGCCGCTGCTCGTGTCCCCCGCCCTGCGGGCTCCTCCTTGACCTCGCTGCGACAGCCAATCCGCCCCCGAAGCCGCGAAGATGATGGGCGCACGGCTGGCCAAACACCTTGCCAGAGCAGGGCGGTGGTGCGTTTGGCGCAGCGGCATCAAGGAGGAGCCCGCAGGGCGGGGGACAGCCGCGGAGCCAAATGCGCCGCCGCCCTGATCCCACCAAAGGACTATTCGCATTGGCTTAGCTGCGGTAAATAACGGCCCGAGGCTCAAAGCCAGCATCCGCATCCAGCGGGTACATGGGCCGGGCACAAATGGTGTGGCCCAAGGATTTCAGGTTGGCGGATGTGGCACCCGGCACGTCAATGTTGAAATTATTGTCCACCCAGGCATCGTACATATGGTGTTCAGTGTGCGGGGATTTGACCACCGTCAGGTCGAAGTCGGTCGGATCCAGACCATTGGCGTAGTACATGGCGCGATCCAGCAGGGTCAGGGTACGGCTGAACACCACGACGGTGAAGTTGTCAAACACCAGCACGGCGGTGGGGCCGGCGTCGAGGCCGATTTTCATGGTCTCCAGGCGCGCCAAGCCGTCTGAGAGCAGGCGAACCTGCGCCTTGACTTGCATGGGCGCAAAGCGCTTGGCGTCGATGGCGCCGCCCAGGCTCACCTCGATCTCGGCGCCGACACCGGCTTTGTGTGCGGCGGCGGCTGCGGCCGGATCGACGATCTGCGCCAGAACCCGTTTGCTGTAGCCGGCATCCCGCAGCCCCTTGATGATCAGGTTGGAGTCGCCGGTGGCGCCCGAGGAGGTGGCGTCTGCCGCGTCGGTGAAAATCACCGGGCCGGCGATGCTGTTGGCCTGGGCAATGGCGCGCTCCAGCGAGATCAGCTTGCCCTGCATGCGGTGACGCAGCGGCCAGAATTCACGCGCCAGTCGCAGCGCCTCTTGCTCCGCCACCTCCGCATCACCGGCAGTGGCCACCACCACCTGGCAACAGAGCTCGGGCACGTCGGTAAACGGGTTACCGATCATGATGCCGGCTGACATGGCCACGCCTTCGAGTTCGAGCCGCCGGGCCTCGCGGATCAGCTCGCCGTAGCAGCCAGACTTGGTGATCAGCTCATCGCCCCGCACCAGCGCGGGGATCACCACCCGCGCGATGGTGGGCCGGATCTTCTGCGTGACAAGTTGGTGCAGCACGCGCGCCGCGCGCTGGCCGGTGGAGGCAAAGTCCACGTGCGGGTAGGTGTGGTAAATCGTCACGCCGTTGATCTGCTTGAGCATGCGGTCGGTCAGGATGCCGTGCAGGTCGAGCGAAATCACGATCGGGATGTGTGGGCCGAGCAGCTTGCGGGTCTCGGCCAGCAGATAGCCTTCCGGGTCGAGCTCGCCCTGGGCCGCCATGGCGCCATGCATTGAGAAATAAACGCCGTCAATAGAGCTCTTGGCTTGGGCTGCGATGGCATCAATCACCTCCTTGGCCAGGCGTTGCCAGGCCGGCGCCAGCAGGATGCCGGCTGACCCCGAGCGTGCGCTGATCGTCAGTACCGGCTCCATGCCGGTTTCTCGAAACACCGCCAAGGCGCCGCCAATCGAGGTGTTGATGCCGTCCTGCGCGAGCATCTCGTCGCCGCGTTGTATGGGAAAGTTGTCGTAACCGCCAGGCAGCGGATTGAACGA
>CAMATS010000242.1 GCA_945861195.1 Rhodoferax sp. OV413 | reverse complement strand
CTCAAAGGACGACGCACCATCGTGCCCGCCTACCGGGCTTGGGCCTTGAACATCTGTGTGCAGAACAGCGCTGGCGCCGAGGAGCTGAATCACTGGGGTAGTTTCGAGATGGGCCGGCATTTGAATCTGTCGCCGCTCAATCAAATTCGTGACAAAGACAGCCTGGAGAGCCGCAAACGCAAGCAAGCCCTGTTGCGCACGCTGTTTTGGCAAAGCAAGAAGGCCGCTGCCGACTTGATCGCCAATGCGGAGATCGGCAAGTTTCCGTGCAAAAACGAAGTTCAAGCCTGCCCACGGTGGACGGTGGCGCAACAAATCTCACTGGACAAGGCCACACTTGATGGTCTTTGGCAGCCTAGCAACTGGATGGACCGGGAGTACGCGTTCATGTTGCCCGGGGAGGCTGCGTTTGCACCCCTGGGCTCGGGGTCCAAGGCGATTTACATGTTGGATGACTTTGGCGCCGTGGCCACCCCATTTTTGGCGCCCAAAAGGGTCAGGGCAAAGAAACTGGCGGCGTAACCATTTGCGCTATGCCTGTCATGACCATGGCCAGGTGGTTCAAGAACCTGGTGCTTTTAGGCCCTAAACCCAGCGTTTTGAGGGTTTAGAGGGGTGTTATGGCGGGGATTGGCGTCCTGCCTGTTCACGCCGAAGCAGATTTGACCCAGCTTGCCGACCTTCTGTGACCCATCGCGATCGCCTTGAACCCACTGCTGGGCTCGGGATAGCAGCCTGCAATGGTGAGGCAGTTAAATGCTGGCACCTTGAAATCTACGTCGACGCAAACATGCACCCACAAAACCTCCCTATCCGACCCTATCAAATGCTGGTGTTGCTCTTAAAGAGGAAAGAGTTTCCACTCAGATGATTAACGCATGGCAAAGTTTTTGACTGACCCGCCGGAAAGAACTTGGGCAGTTACGTCTCCCCGCCAATTTCAGCGAGAAACTCAGCGACAAAAATCCGCATTCGCGAATCGCGTGCTGACGCCAGGGCTGCCCCACTAGCGGTTTGAAACGCACCAGAGAGCTTGAAAAGCTTGGCGTCGAAATGCTCGAGCGCAAAGGCCGCGTCGTTTGGCGCCCGATTGCGGGCCGTCGGATCGCTTGGATCGTAGAGCGCGTTGCCGAGGCGCCCAGCGACATAAAAGCAACGCGCGATACCTATTGCTCCGATCGCATCAAGGCGGTCGGCGTCCTGCAAGATCCGCGCTTCGAGGGTTTCCGCCGGGATTCCGGCAGAGAAACTATGGGACGAGATCGCGTGGGCCAAGCCGTCAAGGCGGGCGCCCGAAAACCCAAGCGGCGCGCAAATCTCCACCGCCCGTGAAGCGGCAAGGCGTGAGGCCTGGGTTCGCAATGGCGAATTCTTCTCGACTGCCACACAATCATGCAAAATCACAGCGGCGACCAGCAATTCCAAATCGCAGCCACCCTCGTCGGTGGCGATTCGGGCGGCATTGCGCCACACCCGCAGAGTATGGGACAGATTATGCGACCCATCACTGGTCTGGACATCGAGTTCGGTGAGGAGCCTGGCGGCAAGTATTTCGTGTGGCTGGAACGCGGCGGCTATAGTCACACCCGCTGAGCCCCGATTTTTCCGCTTTCGACGATAAAGCTTGCTGACGTAGTCGTCTGTCCACCAGGGCGAACAGTTTGATCTATGGTTCTCATGTCAGTGGTCCAATGCTGATCGGTGACAGTGCAGCGCATGTAACCACGCTGGGCCGGATCAAAATAGCCGAGATGCAGATTGTTGGGCAGTGCGTCACGCATTGGCTTGGCTAACGGCTCTGGCCATGCCGAGGAAATCGAGGTGCCGACAAACTCCGTCATGACCGCTTGGCCTGGTGAGTCCCCGACTTTCCGCACCACCGAAGACACCAGCGACGAATGGATGTCGCCCGACAGAGAGATCGGGTTGGCCACCCTCCCCTGGGCGATCTGGTCGAGAATACGCCCGCGACTGGAGGGATAGCCGTCCCAAGCAGCCAGGTAGCGATAAAGCGCTCCGTCATGGTCCATATCGAACGGAGTCATCATCACTGTGGAGCCGATCGCGTTCCATTTGGCGGCGCTCGATCGCAGCCGGTCCTCTAGCCAGATTTCCTGTGGGCGGCCGAGCATGGAGCGTTCGGGCTCATCGATCAGCTCGCACGGCTTTTTATAGACACCAAAGGCAAATTTCGGGTCAGAGCCGGCTAGGCACACCTGGTGGCTCGCGCGGAACTGGCGGGTATCAGGGATTGCCAGGCGCAGAAGGTTGCCGACATTTACCTCGCGCGCGATGGCCATTTGCGGGCTCATCGACAAGACAGCGAGGCGGGACGGCATAAACTCGTACCAGGCTTGGTAGGCAGCGGCGCGGCGGCGCAGTTCCGCAGGATCGTCGGTGTTGAATTCGAGCGCATCGTGATTGTCGAGCACCGCGATGAACGGCATTGTTTCATGAGCGCGGCGCAGTGCGGCGTCAGTCTTGTAAAGTGCGTGGCGGGCGCGGAACTCGGCGAGGGTGGCGGGCGCCTTGCGCGACTCGTGGTTGCGCACTCCTCCGCGGCCGACTCCATAAATGTAGTCGCCTAGGTGCAACACGAACGCGGCGTCATCGTCCTTCATTCCATCATATGCGTCGAAATAGCCGTTTTCCCAATGCTGGCAGCTCACGACATTGAAGCGAAACCGCGAGGAGGCTGTCTCGGCTGCCGGCAGAGTACGGGTGCGTCCAATTGGGCTCGCACTGCCACCAACACGAAAGTTGTACCAATAATGACGATCAGGCGCGAGGCCCTGGACATCGACATGCACTGAAAATCCGTATTCCGGCTGCGCCATGGCGACGCCCTGTCTCAGAATGTTTGTCATCGTCGGGTCGGTGGCCAGCACCCATTCGGCTGCGACCGGACCAGCGGCTACTGGTGTGAATTCATTTATGGACCGCGCGAGACGGGTCCAGATCACCACCGCGTCTTGGGTGGGATCGCCGCTCGCAACGGAAAACGGGAACGGATCGAATCCCGTCAGGCTCTGCGCCGTTGCCTGCCGCACTAAATACGGCATGCTAATCACCCCGGCGGCAGCCAAGCCGGATTGCAATACTGTACGTCTACCAACCATCACACTCTCCCTGAGCTAAATGGTTATTAATGTGCTCCCGTTCAGTGTCAGCTATGTGACGGATATGTCAGCAGGCCGCTGAAGTGGTTCTGTCGCAATAGTGGGCTCTAGCCGAAAAGAGTTGCGTTGCTGACCTGGTCGCCAAAGTCAGGCGCGCAGTCATGGTGGATGCCATGAGCGAGCGCGCCGCAGCAAGGAATTTCGGCATCAGCCGCAAGACCGTCAACAAGATGGTCAATCACACAGCACCGCCGGGCTACCAGCGCAAGGACCGCCCGGTAGCGCCCAAACTGGGTGCCTTCGTTGGCATCATTGATCAAATCCTGCAGGACGACCGGGAGGTTCTCAAGAAGCAACGCCACACTGCCTGCGTATTCCGGTGAACGTGACCGCTGATTCCGGGAACGTGACCGGCAATTCCGGCGAACGTGACCGAGGGTCGGTGTTGCGCGTTTGGATTTTATGCCGGTTTGTTTTTCCGGCTGTTTTCCCCGTCTTGAATTGGCTTGTTTTTGAATAATTAGGCCCCGGCCAGGCCGCCGGAGGCCCCCCCTCTGATCGAGTTTGATTAGCTCTCAGTACTCTCTTTTGCCGGTGTTTTTTTCTTGCGCAGTGATTCACCCGTCAGCGTGAAACGGTGGTTGTTTTGCATCAGCCGGTCCAGCATGGCATCGGCAATCGTCTGGTCACCGATCCACTCGTGCCAGTGCTCGATTGGCAACTGGCTGGTGATGATGGTGGCACGGTGACTTGCCCGGTCGTCAATGATCTCCAGCAGATCTGCCCGGGTTTGACTGTCCATGGCGGCCATACCCCAGTCGTCGAGCAGAAGTACGTCGGTATTTTTGAGCGTATCGAGCCAGCGCGTAAACGTGCCGTTGGCATGGCGAATGCGCAGCTCCTCGCCCAACCGGGGTACCCTCTGATACAGCGCACTGTGGCCACGCCGACATGCATGCTGGGCCAAGGCGCACGCCAGCCACGACTTGCCCGCGCCAGTGGCCCCGGTGATCAACACGGCGTGACCCGCTTTGACCCATTCTCCCAGCGCCAAGCTCATCACCGCGCTGCGTTCAATGCCCCTTGTAGCGCGACTGTCCAGGTCTTCAATGGCCGCTTGCGGGTATTTGAGCTTGGCGGTTTTGATCAAACGCGCACAGCGCCGGTCTTGCCTGCCATGCACCTCACGGTCGACCAGCAAGGCCAGCCGCTCTTCAAAGCTCATGGCGCTGATGCCGCTTTGTGTGAGCTGCTGCTCCAGCGCCTGGGCCATGGTTTCCAGACGCAGGCTGCGAAGCTGGTTCAAGGTGGTGTTCATCATCATTTGGGAATTCTCTGTTTGGGGTTTCATTGGTAGTAGTTTGCGCCACGTACATGTGCGTGCGCGGGAGACGTCCACTCAGG
>CAMATS010000241.1 GCA_945861195.1 Rhodoferax sp. OV413 | reverse complement strand
TCGGGTCGCGGGCCAGCCAGTCGCGAATGCGCCCGGTGCGCTCGCTCGAGGTGGGGGCCGAGAAGGCGCCACCAGTCAGCCGGTCGAGGTGGTGCGCCTCGGGCTGGGCCCCGCCGCTTGCGGGCACAGCGTCGGTCTGAGAAGTCTTGGGTTCAGCGGGAAAAGGAAACATGGGATGCATGGCAAGGATGACGACCCCCAGCGGCTTTGCACCGGGGTTTGAGCCGCTATTCTCACCGCTATTTGGCCAATGCTCCAAAAAGCTCAGGGCCCAGACAGGCGAAGACCCCTTGTTTCAAATAATAATTTAGTCTATTAATGTAGTTTTATATATATTTTTTATACTAAAAAATCCACCTAGAATCTGGCACCCCAGCCAATCAAAGGGAAAACCCTTGGCCGCTCGGGCTTGGGTTTGGCCAGCGCCAAGTCCCAAAACAAGCGACCTGAACACCAGGCGCAGACCCAGAACAGGGGGAGTACAAGCATGAGATGCGTCGCTCAAGGCGCCATCCGGGCCACGTAGGCCGCGCCAATCAGGAGAATCCATGACCGGTTCGAAGAAAATATCACAAAGCATGCGCCTGCTGGCGGCAGACGGCAGCAGGTGGGTGGCGGAACTCGCCCGCAACGGCCTGGCCATGCTGGGCATGGGTGTAGCGGCGGCAGCGCTGGTGCTGGGCCTGCATACTGACTGGCGGCAGACGGCCGAGAGCGATGCACTGGCCTGGTTACAAAACCGGCAGCTTCCCGGCTCAGTCGGGGACAAAAAGAACGATGCCAGTGACCGGGCCACGGCCAGCCAGCCCGGGGATTTGCCCAAAGCGCAGGCGGCGCTGGCCTATTGGTTGAGCAACAAATACCGGATTGCCCCGGAACCCCTGAGTGCCATCGTGGCAGAGGCCTACCTCATCGGCCTGCGTTCGCGTTTGGAGCCCACACTCATATTGGCGGTGATGGCCGTGGAGTCCGGCTTCAACCCATTTGCGCAAAGTCCGGTGGGCGCCCAGGGCCTAATGCAGGTCATGACCCGGGTGCACAGTGACAAATTCCACCCCTTTGGTGGGGCACTGGCGGCCTTCGACCCGCTCACCAACCTGCAGGTTGGTGCCCGGGTGTTGCAAGAGTGCATCGCCCGGGCCGGCTCGATCGAAGCCGGTCTGAAACTCTATGTCGGCGCGGCCAACCTTGATGACGATGGCGGCTATGTGGTCAAAGTCATGGCCGAGCACGACAAACTGCAAGCCGTAGCCAGGGGACAAACCGTGGCAAGCACAGCAGACACGCGCCCGCCGCCAAACGGCAAGGCCGCAGTTGGCGCCGACAGCATAGCCTCACTGAGTTTGCCCAAAGAAATAGGGCAGTAAACTGCGGGCAGTTTTTTTGCCCGTCAACCCCCATGTACCACCGCAACACACTCATAGAACAAACCGACCCCGAACTGTTTGCTGCAATTCAGGCCGAAAACGCCCGCCAAGAGCACCACATAGAGCTAATTGCGAGCGAAAACTATGCCTCGCCCGCGGTGATGGCAGCCCAGGGTTCGCAACTGACCAACAAATACGCTGAAGGCTACCCCGGCAAGCGCTACTACGGCGGCTGCGAAAACGTCGATGTCGCCGAGCGACTGGCCATCGATCGGGCACGCCAACTCTTCGGCGCCGATGCGGCCAACGTCCAGCCGCACAGCGGCGCCTCGGCCAACCAGGCGGTTTTTCTGGCCTTCTTGAAACCAGGCGACACCATCATGGGCATGAGCCTGGCCGAAGGTGGTCACCTGACCCATGGCATGCCGCTGAACCTGAGCGGCAAGTGGTTCAAGGTGGTCAGTTACGGGCTCAACGCGCAGGAAGCCATCGACTACGACGCCATGGAGCGCAAGGCCCATGAGGCCCGCCCCAAGCTGATCATCGCCGGGGCTTCGGCTTACAGCCTGCACATTGACTTTGAACGCTTTGCCAAGGTCGCCAAGGCGGTGGGAGCGCTCTTTTTGGTCGATATGGCGCACTATGCCGGGCTAATTGCCGCTGGTGTCTACCCCAATCCGGTGCCGCACGCTGATGTGGTGACCTCGACTACACACAAGAGCCTGCGCGGACCGCGCGGGGGCATCATCCTGATGAAAGCCGAGCACGAAAAAGCCATCAACAGCGCGGTCTTCCCAGGCCTGCAGGGTGGCCCGCTAATGCATGTGATCGCTGCCAAGGCAGTGGCTTTCAAGGAAGCGCTGGCGCCCACCTTCAAACTCTACCAGCAGCAGGTGCTGGCCAACGCCCGGGTGGTGGCGCAGACCCTGAGCGAACGCGGCCTGCGCATTGTCAGCGGCGGCACCCAGAGCCATGTGATGCTGGTCGACCTGCGCGCCAAGGGCATCACTGGCAAGGAAGCCGAAGCCGTGCTGGGCGCCGCCCACATGACCATCAACAAGAATGCGATCCCCAACGATCCGGAAAAACCGATGGTCACCAGCGGTGTTCGCATCGGAACGCCGGCCATGACCACACGCGGCTTTGGCGAGGAAGAAGCTCGGCTCACAGCCCACATGATCGCCGATGTTCTGGACAAACCGCGCGACCCCGACAACATCGCAGCGGTGCGCGCGCGGGTCAATGCGCTGACCGCACGCTTCCCGGTTTACCGCTAGAGCTCAGGCGGCACGGAAAAAACAATGAAAACAAGGAATTGGCGTGCAGGTTTGGGCATTTCTGGCTCGGGGCACTAAGCCCCACCGCGCAGGACAGTCCGTACTGTTACCACCATGAAATGTCCGTTTTGCAGCCATGCGGACACCCAGGTGGTCGATACCCGCGTCTCCGAGGATGGCGACTTTATACGCCGGCGCCGCCAGTGCGCCCATTGCGAGAAACGTTTCACCACCTATGAACGGGCGGACGTCAATTTCCCGAATATTGTCAAGAAGGATGGGCGGCGCATTGAGTATGACAAGGTCAAGCTGCTCGCCTCGATGAATCTGGCTCTACGCAAACGCCCGGTCAGTACCGAGCAGGTCGACGGCGCAGTTGAGCGGATCGAAGAAAAATTACTCAACCTGGGGCTGCGCGAAGTTGCCTCAACCCGCATCGGCGAACTGGTCATGCGCGAACTCAAAAAACTCGACAAGGTGGCCTATGTCCGCTTTGCCAGCGTTTACCGCAGCTTTGAGGATATCGATGACTTCAGAGCCCTGGTGGACGAGGTGCGACGTTAGCGCCAGCACTCCGCCACGCTGACCTCACTGCCCGAGCGGCCTTTGACGCCGGTGTGCGAGAGGGTCAGGTTGCCGCAATCATCGCTCCCTGTCGGTGTGGCCGTCAAGGTAAAGCTGTTGAGGGTTGCCGACAGGCTCAAGCGGTAACGCGGCGAATCCGCCGGAACCATCTGCAAGCGCTGCGGCAAGCTCGGGCTGAGGCTGCCAGCCTCGTCGAGCGTGTAGCGGCTACTGGCGGCATAAAAACGCGTCATGAACTGCTGCGCCTCCAACAAAGCGATGCGCGCCTCTGACCGATAGCCGCGCTTGACGCTTTGCAGGTAGCTCGGATAAGCCACTGCAGCCAGAATACTGACAATGACCAGCACCACCATCAACTCCAGCAGCGTGAAACCCGCCCCTGGAGCAGGCGGCTGGCGCGGGGCTGAGGCGGTGATTGCTTGCATGTTCAACGAATCGGCGGGTTGATGATGCGTTGCCACAGGCGGTCGCTGATGCGGCGTGCAGCGCCTGAGGGCTCGGTGGTAGCGGGCGCATCGACCATCAAAACAACAGACTGCAACCAAACCACCGCCCCGGCTCTGGTGCTGCCTCTCAGGGGGTCTGCCAGATAGCCCGGGCTAAAGCCCCGCGCGGTGATGACCAAGGCCCGCTGTTCGCCCGGCAACAACTGCTGCTCGGCCAGGCACTCGGGCCCAAAGGGCAGCGCAAAGGCGCTCAGGGACGAGCTGAACCAGCTCTCGGGCGGCCTGGTTTTACTGGCTGCGCCACCGCCAGCCGGGCCCCAACTCGCGGCCTGCCCCCAAACCGATTGCGCAGCACTGGCACCCACCGCCACCTCTGGCAAATTGGCTTGGCGCAGAGTTGCCACTCGCTGACCATCGGGCTTGATCAACTCGGCCTCACAGTAGCGCAGTGCCGCCTCGGCATATTGCTGCGCCAGGTGCTGCAGGCGTATGTTGTTGCCGGCCTGCTCCGCAGAGGTGGCACTGCGCAAGGCCGAGGCCGAGCTCAAACCAATGACCACCAGCAGCACTAACACCACAACCAGTGCTAACCCGCCCTGCGGCGTCCTGATGCCGGTCTGGCCGCGGCTGTACGGCAGCCTGGGCGCAGGCAAAAGGACGAGGGCAAAGTCGGCTTGCACCATCAAAAGGCCATCTGGTTGCGCAGCGTGGTGGTGCTGAAAAAGGCACGGCGCAAGAAACGATCGCTCGAGCTTTGCTGCACCGAATCGCAGTCGGTGTAGCTGAGCCGGTCCTCGCCAGCGTCGAGCACTGGCTCGCTGCTGCGCATCAGCAGACAAACCCGCACACTGATGACCAAGCG
>CAMATS010000240.1 GCA_945861195.1 Rhodoferax sp. OV413 | reverse complement strand
CGCAGCCACAGCGCTGCTCGCCACAGGTGCAACCGTATAATCCTTTTTTCCAACTGCCAGAGCTCGATGCTCCCCCTGACATGACCAAATTTGTCTTCGTCACCGGCGGTGTGGTGTCCTCCCTTGGCAAGGGAATCGCCTCAGCCTCCCTCGCAGCGATTCTGGAATCGCGGGGCCTCAAAGTCACCCTGATCAAACTCGATCCCTACCTCAATGTTGATCCCGGCACCATGTCGCCGTTCCAGCATGGCGAGGTGTTCGTGACCGACGATGGTGCAGAAACTGACCTCGACTTAGGACATTACGAGCGCTTTGTCGAGACCCGCATGCGCCGGACCAACAACTTCACGACCGGCCAGATTTACAAAAGTGTGCTGGAAAAAGAACGCCGGGGTGACTACCTGGGTAAAACCGTGCAGGTGATCCCGCATGTCACCAATGAAATCCAGGAGTTCATCAGGCGGGGGGCGAGTTTTGGCGCCCCTGATGCGGCCGATGTGGCGATTGTCGAAATTGGCGGCACCGTGGGCGACATCGAATCACTTCCGTTTCTGGAGGCCGTGCGTCAGATGAGCCTGCAGCTGGGGGCCAACAACAGCGCTTTCGTGCACCTGAGCTATGTACCCTGGATCGCCGCTGCTGGCGAGCTCAAGACCAAACCAACCCAACACACGGCCAAACAGCTGCGCGAGATTGGCATTCAGGCTGACGCTCTGGTTTGCCGTGCCGACCGGCCCATCCCTGAAGAAGAGCGGCAAAAAATCTCACTTTTCTCCAACGTGCCGGTGTGGGGCGTGATCTCGATGTGGGACGTCGACACCATCTACAAAGTACCGCGAATGCTGCATGAGCAGGGCTTGGACGGCCTGATCTGCGACAAGCTGCGCTTGAACACGCCACCAGCCAAACTCAAGCGCTGGGATGACCTGGTTTACGAGACCGAACACCCGCAGTTGGAGGTCAACATTGCCATGGTTGGCAAGTATGTCGACCTGAGTGACAGCTACAAGTCACTCAATGAGGCGCTGCGTCATGCTGGCATGAAAAACCACGCCCGCGTCAAGATTGATTACATAGACTCCGAAACCATCACCCCCGAGAGCGTCACGCAACTCGCCCGTGTGGACGCCATTCTGGTGCCTGGCGGCTTTGGCAAGCGCGGTATCGAGGGCAAAATCTGCGCGGCTCACTTTGCCAGGGAAAACAAGGTGCCCTACCTCGGCATCTGTTTGGGCATGCAGGTGGCCACCATCGAATTTGCCCGCCATGTCGCCGGTCTTGCAGAAGCCAACAGCACCGAGTTTGATCCCGAGACACTGCACCCGGTGATTGCCTTGATCACCGAATGGAAAGACCCGGACGGCAGCATCAAAACCCGGGACCAAAACTCTGATCTGGGCGGCACCATGCGCCTGGGTGCTCAGAGCTCGGATGTGGCACATGGCACGCTGGCGCACCAGATTTACGGCAACGTGGTGACCGAACGCCACCGGCACCGCTACGAGGCCAATGTGAACTACCTTGACATCCTGCGCCAACATGGCCTGCTGATCTCCGCCATGACACAGCGGGAACAGCTGACCGAAATCGTTGAGCTGCCCAAGAACGTGCACCCCTGGTTTATGGGCGTGCAGTTTCACCCTGAGTTCAAGTCCACCCCCTGGAATGGGCATCCGCTGTTCAACGCCTTCATCAAAGCCTCACTCGAGCACCGCAACGGTGGCAAGAACCTCAAGGCCGTCGCTTGATGAATCTTTGCGGTTTTGAGGTGGGCGGCCGGCAGCCGTTTTTTTTGATTGCCGGGCCCTGTGTCATTGAGTCCGAACAATTGCAAATGGATACCGCGGGTACGCTCAAGGAGATCACCGCGAGCCTGGGCATCCCCTTTATTTTCAAGAGCAGCTTCGATAAGGCCAACCGATCCAGCGGAACCACTTTTCGTGGCCCTGGCATGGTCGAAGGCCTGTCTATATTGGCCAAGGTCAAGCGCGAACTGCAGCTTGCCGTGCTCACAGATGTGCACGCAGAAGATCAAATCGCCGCTGTAGCGGCGGTGGTTGATGTGCTGCAGACACCGGCGTTTTTGTGCCGTCAGACCGACTTCATTCGGGCAGTGGCCCAGTCCGGCAAGCCGGTCAACATTAAAAAGGGGCAGTTCCTGGCACCGCATGACATGCTCCATGTGCTGAGCAAAGCGCGCGCCGCAGCGCGGGACGCCGGCCTGGACGAAAACCGCTTCCTGGCCTGTGAACGGGGTGCGAGTTTTGGCTACAACAACCTGGTCAGCGACATGCGCTCGTTGGCGATTCTGCGTGAAACCGGGGCCCCGGTGGTGTTCGATGCCACCCACTCGGTGCAACTGCCGGGCGGACTCGGCAGCCGCAGCGGGGGCCAAGGGGAGATGGTGCCGGTTTTGGCGCGCGCAGCCGCAGCAGTGGGCGTGGCCGGGCTGTTTATGGAAACCCACCCCGACCCGCAGCACGCCCTGAGCGACGGCCCCAACGCAGTGCCGCTCAAACACATGCGCGCCCTGCTAGAGACTCTGGTGGCACTAGACCAGGTTGCCAAGCGAAACCCCTACCTTGAAGACAGCTTCGAGCGGGCGATGCAGGCCTCCTGAAGCGCTCAAGAAAAATGGGACCGCTTTGTTTTTTGTTTTTTGTTAGGAAAGAAATCGATGAGTGCAATAGTTGATATCGTCGGGCGCGAGATCCTGGATTCCCGCGGTAACCCGACAGTCGAATGTGATGTGCTGCTGGAATCGGGCACCATGGGCCGGGCTGCCGTACCCTCTGGCGCCTCAACTGGCAGCCGCGAAGCCATCGAGCTGCGCGACGGGGATCCGGCACGCTACCTCGGACGGGGCGTGCTCAAGGCGGTGGAGTACATCAACACCGAAATTTCTGAGGCGGTGCTCGGCCTGGATGCCTCGGAGCAGGCCTTTCTGGACAAAACTCTGATCGATCTCGATGGCACCGAAAACAAAGGCCGCCTGGGGGCCAATGCCATGCTCGCCGTATCGATGGCCGTAGCGCGCGCCGCCGCGGAAGAATCCGGTCTGCCCCTGTACCGCTATTTCGGCGGCATGGGCGCCATGCAAATGCCAGTGCCGATGATGAATGTGGTTAACGGCGGCGCGCATGCCAACAACAACCTCGACCTGCAGGAGTTCATGATCATCCCGGTGGGTGCGCCCAATTTTCGGGAAGCACTGCGCTATGGTGCAGAGGTTTTTCATGCACTCAAAAAAATTCTGCATGACAAGGGCATGAGCGTCGCAGTCGGCGACGAGGGGGGATTTGCGCCCAATGTGGCAAGCCACGAGGCCGCCATACAGCTGATTTTGGAGGCGATAGACAAGGCCGGTTATGTCGCAGGCGAGCAGATCGCGCTCGGACTGGACTGCGCGGCCAGCGAGTTTTATCGCGATGGCAGGTATGTGCTGGTGGCTGAGGGACTGAGCTTGAGTGCTGAGGAGTGGACTGACGTATTGGCCACCTGGGTTGACAAATACCCCATCATCAGCATCGAAGATGCAATGAGCGAGAGCGATTGGGACGGCTGGAAAATCCTCACCAATCGGCTCGGTAAAAAAGTGCAAATTGTTGGCGATGACCTGTTTGTCACCAACACCCGAATTTTCAAAGAGGGCATAGACAAAGGTATTGCCAACTCGATCCTGATAAAGATCAACCAGATTGGCACCTTGACCGAAACCTTCGCTGCCATCGAAATGGCGAAGCGGGCCGGCTACACCGCAGTCATCAGCCACCGTTCGGGTGAAACAGAAGACGCAACCATTGCCGATATTGCGGTGGGCACCAATGCCGGCCAAATCAAGACCGGCTCGTTGAGTCGCTCCGACCGCATGGCCAAATACAACCAGTTGCTGCGCATTGAAGAAGACCTCGGCGACATCGCCACCTACCCGGGGCGGGCCGCTTTTTACAATTTGCGCTAAGCTTCGGGCCCATGCAAACCCGCACTGTGTCGGCCGTCCTGATTGCACTGCTGCTGATTTTTCAGGCGCAGATCTGGTTTGGCCGTGGCAGCCTGCCCAGCGTGGCACGGCTGGGTGAACAGCTCAGGGGCCAAACCAGCAAAAACCAGCAGGCGCTGCTGTCCAACGAGCGGCTGTCGGCTGAAGTGCGAGACCTCAAAGAAGGCCTGGACATGGTCGAAGAAAAAGCCCGTCACGACCTGGGCATGGTCCGCAGCAATGAAATCCTGGTGCAAATCGCCCGCTAAAACAAAGCCGGCGGCGCCGTGAAAATTGCGATCCTGGGTGCTGAGAGCACCGGCAAGACCACTTTGGCTCGGGCCTTGCAAACTGCGCTGCAGCAAGATCACGGCCAAGCCGTCTGGGTACCGGAAATCCTGCGCGACTGGTGCGTTCGCCGCGGCCGCACCCCCAGACCCCAGGAGCAGCAGGAGATCGCCCTAGCGCAGGCGCAAGCCATCGACAGCGCCGGGCCCGGCTACTTGCTGGCCGACACCACACCGCTGATGACGGCGGTTTACAGTGATGTCATCTTTGGGGACCAGTCGCT
>CAMATS010000239.1 GCA_945861195.1 Rhodoferax sp. OV413 | reverse complement strand
GCAGTTGCCAAGGTGCATCCGCTGTACCTCCAAGCCCTCAAAGAGGTGTTTCATGTGCACGACTGCGCGCATGAAGGCGACGCGGCTCGCTTTGCTGAATTGGCTCCGCGCATTCTGGGCCTGGCGGCGGGCGGGGAGTCGCTGGTGCCGAGCGCGCTTCTTGAGCAACTGCCCAACCTGAAGCTGGTGTCGGTTTTTGGTGTGGGCTATGACGGCATTGATGTTCAGGCCGCAGTCGGGCGTGGTGTCATGGTGACGCACACGCCCGGCGTGCTGACCGATGACGTGGCAGACCTGGCACTGGGTTTGATGTTGTCTCTGAGCCGAAACATCGCGCAGGCAGACCACTATGTCAGGGCGGGGCGCTGGCCTTCCGGGCCCATGCCCCTGGGCAGAAAACTTTCAGGTGCCCGCCTGGGTATTGTTGGCCTAGGCCGCATTGGCATGGCGATTGCCCAGCGGGCTTTGGCCTTCAACATGTCAATCGCCTATACCGGTCGCAGCGAGAAGCCTGGCTCAGGCTTTGTTTTTTATCCGACTGCCGCCCAGCTGGCGGCTGAGGTTGATTTTTTGCTTGTCATCACGCCGGGCGGACAGGGCACCCGGCACCTGGTCAATGCCGAGGTGCTGGCCGCTCTGGGTCCGGCGGGCTACCTGATCAATGTGGCGCGCGGCAGCGTGGTGGATGAGCAGGCCCTGATTGAGGCCCTCCAGTCAGGTGCTATTGCTGGTGCCGCGCTCGATGTGTTTGCCGATGAGCCCAATGTGCCGCGGGTGTTGTGGGACATGCCCAACCTGGTGCTCACGCCCCACATGGCCAGCGCCACCCACCAGACCCGACAGGCCATGGCTGACCTGGCTTTTGCCAACATGGAGTCTGTCTTGGCGGGCCGGCCCGCGCTCACACCGGTGCCAGAGTGCCTGGCCGCTCAACATCCCCAACGCTGATGTCTATGCCAGCCACGTCTTTGTCTGCCGGTCCCAAGGCCAGCGCAATTGTCGTGATGGGTGTTTGCGGCAGCGGAAAATCCACCGTGGCAAGCGCCTTGGCCGAAGCCTTGCAACTGCGCATGCTTGACGGCGACGACCTGCATGAGCCGCTCAGCATCGACAAAATGCGATCGGGTATCCCCCTGGAAGACGCTGACCGCCTGCCCTGGTTAGACCGTGTTGGCAGCTACCTCGCCGCTGCCGATGCGCAGTCGCCTCGCGGCCGGATCGTGGCCTGCTCGGCCCTCAAGCGGGCCTACCGCGACCGGATTCGGCGAATCTGCCCGGCCGTGTGTTTTGTTTTTTTGGACGGCGAGCCCGAATTGATCCGGCAGCGCATGGCGCAGCGCGTTGGGCACTATATGCACACCGGCTTGCTGGCCAGCCAGTTGCAAGCCTTGGAGCGGCCCCAGGCCGACGAGGCCGATGTCATTTCCCTGGATATCGCGCTGCCGCTGCCGCGTTTGGTCGCACTGTCTATCAGCGGGCTCGGGGCAAGCCCGGCCACTGGCTAAATCCGATACGCCGTTTTATTTCACACCGAAAGCCCACCATGTTCATCCGCTGTGCATTTTTTCGCGGTCAAGTCAGACCTGGTTTTGAAGAAGCCTTTGACAGCTATATCCATGAGCATCTGGTGCCCCTGTGGACCCGTTTTCCCGGCGCCCAAGAGGTGCGGGTGCTGCGCCAGGTAGAAAGTGATGTCAGTGATCCGCGCTTGGAGATGGTTTTGTCGGTGCGCTACCCGAGCCGAGAATCCATCGAATTGGCCCTCGCCTCCGAGGTTCGCCAGCGCAGCCGTGAGGTCTCCAAAGGCCTGATCGACATGTTTGATGGAACCGTTTTTCACACGGTTTTCAGCGCTGAAGAATTTCCCATGCCCAAGGGCTAGGCCGGTGACAAGCGAGTGCGAGCACCCAATGCGTGGCTCCATGCCAGGTTGCGTGCTCTTTCCTGCCTTAGCGCAAGACCCACCTCACCGCCGCCTGTGCGGTCCGTTTCAACCAGACAGCCGAGACCCTTTTTCATGACAAATTCCAAACCTGTGGCGGTACTTGACTCTTTTGGGCTGCAGGGCCGGCGGGCACTGATCACCGGCTCCTCGGCAGGCATTGGCCTGGCGCTGGCGCGTGCTTTGGGGCAGGCCGGCGCGCAATTGGTGCTCAATGGCCGCGGTGCTGACAAGCTTGCTGCCGCCGCCACGCTGCTGCGTGCGGAAGGCCTGTCAGTTAGCACGGCGCTGTTTGATGTCACCGATGCCGACGCGGTGGCTCAGGGCATTCAGGCGCTGGAAGCCGCCGGTGCAGTGGACATTTTGGTCAACAACGCTGGCATCCAGATTCGCGGCCCCTTGCACGAATTCGCCCAAAGTGATTGGCATACCCTGATGAAAACCAACCTGGACAGCGCCTTTTTCGTTGGTCAGGCGGTGGCGCGCCACATGATTTCGCGCGGGCGCGGCAAGATCATCAATATCTGCTCGGTGCAAAGTGAACTCGGTCGCCCCGGCATTGCGCCTTACACGGCGAGCAAGGGTGCGCTCAAAATGCTCACCAAGGGCATGGCCATTGATTGGGGCCCGCTGGGCCTGAATGTGAACGGCATCGGACCGGGCTATTTCAAAACCGAGCTGACTGAAAAATTGGCAGCAGATCCGCAGTTCACCAGTTGGCTGGTCGGGCGTACCCCAAGCCGGCGCTGGGGCGATGTCGAGGACCTGGGCGGGGCGGTGGTATTCTTGGCCAGCGATGCCTCCAGATTTGTCAACGGCCATATTTTGTATGTCGATGGTGGCTTGACCGCCACACTCTGAGAGGACCAACCATGCGTGCCCTGATTTGCCATGCGGCCGAAGATCTAAGGCTGGAGCACATTCAAACGCCTAGTCTGGGAGAGCAGCAACTGCTGGTGCAAGTGGCTTTTGGCGGCATTTGCGGCTCTGACCTGCATTACTACCAGCATGGCGGTTTTGGCACGGTGCGCATCAAGCAGCCGATGGCCCTGGGCCATGAGGTTTCGGGTGTTGTTGAGGCTGTGGGCGGCAAGGTTAACGGCCTGCAGGTCGGCCAACGCATCGCCATTTCCCCTTCCCGGCCCTGCGGGGGTTGCAAGTTTTGCCAGGCTGGGCAGCACAACCACTGCCTGTTTATGCGTTTTTACGGCAGCGCCATGCCTTTTCCCCACATCCAGGGCGCATTCAGCGAAAAACTGGTCATTGATGCCGGCCAGGCGCATGCCATTGCAGACCACCTGAGCCTGTCCGAGGCGGCCCTGGCAGAGCCCTTGTCGGTTGGCCTGCATGCGATTGTGCGAGCGGGTGGCGTGCTGGGCAAGCAGGTGCTGGTGACCGGTTGTGGCCCGATTGGTTCGCTGCTGATTGGCGCACTGCGCCGCGCTGGTGCGGCTCGCATTGTTGCGGTCGACATTGCCGATCTGCCATTGGTCTGCGCGACAAAAATGGGCGCAGACGAGACCATCAACCTGCGGGCCAATGCCCAGGGGCTGGACAAATACAAGGCTGACAAAGGCCAGTTTGACGCGGTTTTCGAATCCTCAGGAAGTGCTGCTGCGGTGCTTAGTGCACTCGACGTGATTGCGCCACGCGGCGTACTCGTGACTGTCGGGCTGGGGGGTGACATGAGTTTGCCGATGAACCAGATCGTCGCCAAAGAGGTGGACCTGCGGGGCACTTTTCGCTTTCATGCTGAATTTGCCACGGCCGTGCAGTTCCTCAACAGCGGTTTGATTGATGGCCGGCCGGTGATCACACAGGTGCTGCCGATGAGCCGCGCGCTGGAAGCCTTTGCGCTGGCGGCTGACAAAAGCCAGTCGCTCAAGGTGCAAATTGCTTTTCAATAAGAAGCGTCGGCAGCATGATTGAGCGCTGCCAAACCCAGCCAAAAGCATTGCGATCGGCGCGGGCGTCTGCTCAGCGACTGTGGCTGACATGAAAAAAACATTCCAACTTGTCATCGAGGGCCGGCACCCGGACCGCCTGCTTGAGGCAAGCAAGCACGATGTGCGGAAATACATTGCAAGGCAGCGACGCGCCGTTTTGCCAGAGGGCGCCGACTACTGGGATTTTGCCTGCCAATTTGGCTTGACCGAGAGCGATGCGTCCCCGGTGCATGTGGCCACGCTTATCAATCTGATGGACGCTGCGGCCGAGGGCGGCGCGGCAGGGTTTTTTGTCGACATCATCGGCCGGGCCGCTCAGCGAAAAGCCAAGCCCGACTCCGCTGTACCCTCGGCTGGCCAGTCGGTCTGAGAAGATCTTATGGCCGCGTCTGAACCCGGCGCGCGCCGTCAAAGCGCCGGCGCCAGTAGGTTTGCGCCATGTCATCGACTCGAACCTCGGCCCCAGGCTTTGGCGAATGAACAAACTTGCCCCCACCAACATACATGCCAACATGGCTGAAGGTGCGGCGCATGGTGTTGAAAAACACCAGGTCACCCGGCTGGAGCTCGGCGCGTTCAATTTTTTGGGTCTCGGCTGCCTGCTGGGCTGCGCTGCGCGGTAAAACCGTATCTGCGCTCTGCTCGTACATGGCTTTGACGAAGCCA
>CAMATS010000238.1 GCA_945861195.1 Rhodoferax sp. OV413 | reverse complement strand
AAGGTCATGACCGCTGAAGAACTGGAGGCTGGCAAAGACTTTGGCCGTTACAAAGACGTCGATGGCGACGGCATTCCGTGGCGCACGCTGCCCGGCACCCACCCCAGCAAAGGCAGTTTTTTTACCCGCGGCACCACCCGCGATCCCTATGCCCGCTACAGCGAGCGGGGGCCAGACTACATCTACAACATGGAGCGTCTGCTGCGCAAGTTTGCCACTGCCGCAGACCTGGTGCCGCAGCCCGTGCTGCGACCAGCGGCATTGCCCACGCTGATCGGGGTGCTGTACTTTGGCTCCACCAGCCCGGCCATGCAAGAGGCGCTGGACCAGCTGGCGGCTGAGGGCATTGCCATTAACGCCATGCGGCTGAGGGCGTTCCCGTTCCCGGCCTCTGTCAAAGACTTTCTGGATCAGCACAGCACCGTCTTTGTGGTGGAACAAAACCGCGACGCCCAGATGCACGCGCTGCTGGTCAATGAGCTCTCGGTTGACCCGGCCCAACTGGTCAAAGTGTTGCATTACGACGGCACGCCCATCACGGCCCGTTTTATTGCCGGCTACATCCGCAAGGTACTGCAACCGCGCGCGCTGGCGCAAGGCAAACCTAATTTGAAGGAGGCCGCATGACCTACCTGGCTAAACCGGCACTGCACCACCCCACGCTGACCACCAACCGGGTAGGCTACACGCGCCGTGACTATGAAGGCCGCATCTCGACCCTTTGCGCCGGCTGTGGCCACGATTCGATTTCGGCGGCCATTGTGCAGGCCTGCTGGGAGCTCGACATCGAGCCGCACCGGGTTGCCAAGCTCTCGGGCATTGGCTGCAGCTCCAAAACCCCAGATTACTTTTTGGGCGCGGCCCACGGCTTTAATACCGTGCACGGCCGAATGCCCTCGGTGCTGACTGGTGCCAACCTGGCCAACCGCGATTTGCTCTACCTGGGCGTGTCGGGCGATGGTGACTCGGCCTCCATCGGCCTGGGCCAGTTTGCCAATGCCATGCGCCGCGGCGTGCGCATGGCTTATATCGTGGAAAACAATGGCGTCTATGGCCTGACCAAGGGGCAGTTTTCGGCTACGGCAGACCGTGGCTCCAAGAGCAAAAAAGGCGTGGTCAACAGCGACAGCCCGATCGACCTGGTGGGCCTAGCGCTGCAGCTTGGCGCCACCTATGTGGCGCGCGGGTTTTCGGGGGACAAGGCGCAAATGGTGCCCTTGATCAAAGGTGCCATTGGCCATGGTGGCGCTGCATTCATCGACATCATCAGCCCCTGCGTGGCCTTCAACAACCATGGTGGCAGCACCAAGAGTTACGACTATGTGCGCCAACACAATGAGGCGGTGAGCCGGATTGATTTCATCAGCACCCGTGATGAAATTACGGCCGACTATCTGCCTGGCGAGGTGGTGGAAGTGGAGCAGCATGACGGCCGCCACCTGCGCCTGCGCAAGTTGCGCCCAGACTATGACCCAACCGACCGCTACGCCGCCCTGAGCTACATGAACGAACACCAGTCCAGGGGCGAGGTGGTCACCGGCCTGCTGTACCTGGACCCGCTGGCCACCGACCTGCACAGCGCGCTGCACACCAGCCACACGCCGCTCAATGCGCTGGGTCTGCGGCAACTGTGCCCGGGTGCTGCAGCGCTGGCAAAACTCAACGCATCGCTGCGCTAAAGCTGGGTTTCTCGGCGCATTTGCCTGCCAAGCCCATCCGAGCCCTCTGCGAACCTTTATTCAGACCTGTCGAGCCAAGGAGTACGCCCATGTCAGACCGCACTGTCTCCCAATGCATGGCGCAACGCCAGTTGGTCAGTCTGCCCCCCGAGGCCAGCGTGTGGGAGGCTGCCTGCACCATGACGAAAGCCAACTGCGGCAGCGTGCTGATCATTGAACAGACCGGTGCCATGCTGGGCATATTGACCGAGCGCGACCTCATGACCCGGGTGCTGGCCAAAGCGCTCGACTCCAAAACCACCCGCGTGGCCAAGGTCATGACACACCAGCCCCACTGCGTGCCGCCCGAGCTCAAGGTGTCAGACGCGGTGCTGATCATGATCGAGCGCGGCTTTCGACACCTGCCCGTGGTGGCACCCGGCGGAAAGATTTTGGGCGTGTTCTCGGTGCGCGACGCCTTGCCACGCGAGGTGGATCTGGCCGTCAGCCTGGCCCAGTTTCATGACCAGGTGAATGACGCGCTGGGGTAGTAGCACGGCGCATCGGCGCATAAGCCACCCGCCTTCTTAGACAGACAAGCTATCGCGCGTCGCCGCGCAGAATAAACCGTTGGATCTTGCCACTCGGCGTCTTGGGCAGGGCGGCCACAAAATCAATCTCGCGTGGGTAAGAATGGGTGGACAAGCGCTGGCGAACCATGTGTTGTATTTCAGCTTTTAGCGCTTCGGTGCCTTCTATGCCTTGCTTCAGTACGATCACCGCCTTGACGATTTCTGTGCGCACCGGGTCTGGTTTGCCGATCACGGCGACTTCGGCAACTACCGGGTGCTCCATGACAACGCTTTCCACGTCAAAGGGCCCAATACGATAGCCCGACAATGTGATGATGTCGTCATTGCGCCCTACAAAGAAGAAGTGCCCATCTTCATCTTGCGACATGGTGTCGCCGGTGATGTACCAGTCGCCACGCACGTTTGGCGTCTCAACCTTCCAATACCCTGTGAAGGTGTAGAGAGGCGATTGGGGTATGTTGACGGCAAGCACACCCGACGTGTGTGGGGGCTGCACGACCAGGTTGTCATCAAGAATAGCGAGTGACATTCCGGGCAGCGGCAGACCGGCGGCGCCTGGCTTTGAGACATGTTTGAGCGCATGGTGGTTATTGATCACCATGCCGACCTCCGTCTGGCCGTAATGGTCGCACAGCGGGCAGTGCAGCACCCGCTCAGCCCAGCGAATCACTTCTGGGTTCAGCGGCTCGCCAGCGCTGGAGCCCACGCGCAGCTGGTGTGCGACGGGCGCCATGGCTTCCTCGCCCGCTGCCATCAGTAACCGATAGGCAGTGGGTGCGGCTGCAAGGTTCGTTATTTTGCGGTCCAACAGGATGCGCACTGTGGATTCAACCGTGAACCCGCCTTCGTAGAAAGTGGTTGTTTGCCCCAATAGCAGGGGGCCGACGACGGCGTAAAGCATGCCATAGGCCCAGCCGGGATCGGCCACGTTCCAGTAGGAATCCGTGGGCTGCAGATCCACAGCGTTTCGCATGTAAGAGGCGATGGGCAGCAACATCGACAACGGATAGCGCACGCCCTTGGGCTTGCCGGTGGTGCCCGAGGTGAACAGCATGATGAACGCGCCAGAGCCCTTCATCATCACTGGCGCAAAGCTGCTGGATTGGAGAGCCAGCATGTCGGCTAAGCCATCGCCAACCACCAGCGTCGGCGGGCAATCTGCCACGTCATTGAGTTTTGGCCGGTTGCTGACGTCGGTAACGATCAACTTGGCCTGGCTGCCGCCCTGCGCGGTAACCCGACTCTCGACGGCGGCCGGACCGAACGCCGTAAACAAAGGTTGGTAAACCGCGCCAACCCGCCAGGCGCCAAGGATGACGGTCAGCAGATCGGGAATTCGCGGCAGAAGCCCCGCAACCACGTCGCCTTCACCAATGCCTAAACTGCTGAGGTAGTTTGCAAAACGCGCACTGTCGTCTTGCATTTGCGCAAACGTCACCGTTTTGCGCCCGCCTGACGCGCCATACCATTCCAACGCGATGGCACCACCTTTGGCCCATCGGTCACAGCATTCGACGCAGGCGTTCACGCCCGTTGACAGAGATCCCTGTAAGACCTCTTTTTCTAATGCGGCGACTGAGAAATTGTTGACGGCGTCGACATAATCATTCACGGCTATCTCCTAGCCCTGGGCGGGCATGTTGACCTTGTGAAAAATAGTGGTCAATCGGAGACATCCATTTTTTGCCCCGACGGCCTGGCGTTTAACTGCTTCAGACACAGTCGATTCGATTATGCGCGGGTAGGTGTGCGCAGGCGCTGTCGATAATATCTGCCAAACTTAAGTACCATCCGACGGTCTACCCAACGGAATTGACATGACTGACGACATTCGCTGGTTGCAACGGTTCGCCAATTACACCAAGGCGTTGCAGAGCCTGTCTGACGCAGTGGCGCTAGCTGGAGAACGCCCGCTGTCCAAGCTGGAGCAGCAGGGCCTGATTCAGGCCTTTGAATTCACCCACGAGCTGGCCTGGAACGTTTTGAAGGACTATCTGGAGCAGCAGGGCATCTTTGCTCTGATTGGCTCGCGCGATGCCAGTCGCTCGGCGTTCCAAAATGGTCTGATTACCGATGGCGAAGCCTGGATGGACATGATCAAGGCCCGCAATCTGACGTCGCACACCTACAACCCTGAGGTGGCCGACAGCGTGAC
Organism: Rhodoferax sp. OV413; assembly: GCA_945861195.1. GTDB lineage: Bacteria > Pseudomonadota > Gammaproteobacteria > Burkholderiales > Burkholderiaceae_C > Rhodoferax. Next base: position 168 of record CAMATS010000238.1, on the reverse strand, counting down.
GCGCGATATTTTGGCTCGGTTTTACCCGGCTTTTGCTGCCCTGCGGCAACGCCTGGCGTCATTAACCCAGCCTGGGCCGGCGCCATGAGCTTGGTCGCGCCGGCCGCTGCCAGCATGGGCCTAAGTGCCAACACGCTGGCGCAAATTTGCACCACACTGGCGCGATTT
>CAMATS010000237.1 GCA_945861195.1 Rhodoferax sp. OV413 | reverse complement strand
ACTTTTCCGCTGCTGTTTGACAGCGGCATCCGCACGGGCGACGACATGGTTAAGGCACGAGCACTGGGCGCCGACATGGTGCTGGTGGGGCGGCCTTTTCTGTACGCGCTCGCAGCGGTAGGGCCCGCAGGTGCGGAACGCATGTTCAGCTGCTTCACCGGCGAGATTGAAACCGCGCTGGCTCAAATTGGCGTTGGTGCCATGTCAGCAGTGACGTCGGCCCGCCTTTACCGTGCACCTCTCCCGGCTTGATGGGAACCAGTTCCTTGGTTTGTAGGATCAGGGCGGCGGGGCATTCGGCTCCGCGGCTGTCCTCCGCCCTGTGGGCTCCCCCTTGATGCCGCTGCGCCGAACGCCCCACCACCCTGATCTGGCACGGTGCTTGGTGCGCCGCTGAAAATTGCCACAGCCTTACCCTGTGTACTGTGGGCCATTACTTGGTCCGCCAACCCCTCGCCTGCTGCAGGGGCCGATGGCGTGTCGCAGCGAGGTTAAGGAAGGAGCCCGTAGGGCGGGGGGACACGAGCAGCGGCACGCAGTCAGCCCCCACGGCAGCTTTTATGTTTGGTTCGCCGTGCGTCGAGTGCCAACCCAGTTGCCAGATCGGCACGGCGGTGCGTTCGGCGCAGCGGCATCAAGGAGGAGCCCGTAGGGCGGAGGACAGCCGCGGAGGCGAATGCGCCGTCGGGCTGATCAACCCAAGCAGACAGCCCCACAGCCCACGCGTCAGCCCAACCTACGTGACAATCCAGCCATGAACATCGCAACGCCCGAGGCGCACAGCCTAGACCTCGGCCTGAACTGGCACAACAGCTTTGCTGATCTGGGCGAAGCCTTTTTTACCGCCTTGGCACCCAAGCCGCTGCCGGCACCTTACTGGGTCGGCCGTAGCAACGCCGTGGCGCATGAGCTGGGCCTGTCAGCCGACCAACTGTCGTCTGATGCGCTGCTGCAGGCCCTGAGCGGTAACCGCCACATCGCCGGCAGCCGCCCGCTGGCCAGCGTCTACAGCGGCCACCAGTTCGGCGTGTGGGCCGGCCAACTGGGAGACGGGCGCGCCATTTTGCTGGGGCAGACCGCAGCTGGACAGGAAATCCAGCTCAAGGGCGCTGGCCTGACACCCTACTCGCGCATGGGCGATGGCCGGGCCGTGCTGCGCTCGAGCATCCGCGAGTTTTTGTGCAGCGAGGCCATGCATGGGCTGGGCATTCCGACCTCGCGCGCGCTGTGCGTGACCGGCTCGAATGCACCGGTGTACCGCGAAGCCGCAGAAACCGCTGCGGTGGTGACACGGGTGGCGCCAAGTTTCATCCGCTTCGGGCATTTTGAACACTTTGCCTACCGCCAGCAGCCCGCCGAGTTGGAAACCCTGGCCGACCATGTGATAGACCGGTTCTACCCGGCCTGCCGCACCAGCACGCAATTTGGCGGCAACCGCTTTGCCGCCCTGCTGCAGGCGGTGAGTGAGCGTACGGCGCAGATGGTGGCGCAGTGGCAAGCGGTGGGTTTTTGTCATGGTGTGATGAACACCGACAACATGAGCATCCTGGGCCTGACCATTGACTACGGCCCGTTCCAGTTTCTTGATACCTATGACCCCGGCCATGTCTGCAACCACTCCGACAGCGCCGGGCGCTATGCATTCGACAAGCAGCCCAACATCGCTTACTGGAACCTGTTTTGCCTGGGCCAGGCCCTGCTGCCCCTGATCGGCGAGCAAGAGCTGGCCTTGGCTGCACTTGAGTCTTACAAAACCATTTTCCCGGCCGCGCTGCAAGCCCGTATGCAAGACAAACTCGGGCTGGGACAATCCCCTGCTGAATTCGCAGCCACGGACCGCAGCCTGATCGAAGACATACTCGCGCTGCTGGCTGCCGACCGGGTCGACTACACCATTTTCTGGCGCCGCCTGAGCCAACTGCCCGGCGGCGGCAGCACCGAGCCAGTGAGTGACCTGTTCTTAAACCGCGCTGGCGCGCAGGACTGGTTGCAGCGTTATACGCAGCGACTGGGCAGCATTGCAGCAGCACCTGCGGCGGCGCTGATGCGTCAAACCAACCCGAAATTTGTGCTGCGCAACCATCTCGGCGAGTTGGCGATCCGGGCGGCCCGGAACATGGATTTTTCGCTGGTCAGCAAGCTGCTCATGCTGCTGGAGTCGCCCTGTGAAGAGCACCCTGGGCATGAATCGATGGCCGGCTTCCCTCCCGACTGGGCGGGCAGCATCGAAATCAGCTGCAGCTCCTGAGCCCTCTGAGTTCAAACGACAACACACAGGAACAGGCAGGGCCGATCACGCACTGGACAATGCGGGAATAATTCAGCTAACACCAACACTATCACCAACACTATCACCAACACTATCACCACACTATCACCATCACGAACCGACTATGACCTACACCATCAACAAGACTGACGCCGAATGGCAAGCCCTGCTCAAGCAGAAAGAGGCAGAGCCCATGGCCTACCAGGTGACGCGCCACGAGGCCACTGAGCGGGCTTTCACCGGCCGCCTAGCCGATCAGCATGGGGCTGGCACTTACCATTGCATTTGCTGTGACAAGCCCTTGTTTGATGCTGCTGCCAAATTCGACTCAGGCACCGGGTGGCCGAGCTATTTCCAGCCGATTTCTGCCCAAGCTATCGGCACCAAGGTGGACGGGCTCTTGTGGATGAAGCGCACCGAAGTGCACTGCGCCGACTGTGGTGCCCACTTGGGCCATGTGTTTGAAGACGGCCCAGCGCCAACCGGTCTGCGCTACTGCATGAATTCAGCCTCTTTGCAGTTCCACCCAACATGAAGATGCTGCTCGACTTTCTTCCGGTGCTGCTTTTTTTTGGCGCCTACAAGATCTATGACATTTACGCCGCTACGGCCGTGCTGATGGCGGCCACCACGGTGCAAATGGGGCTGGTCTATGCCATGGACAGGCGGCTGCAGATGGTGCAAAAAATCACCCTCGCGCTGGTGCTGGTGTTTGGCAGCCTCACGCTGTTCTTGCATGACGATCGCTTCATCAAATGGAAACCAACCGTTTTGTACGCAGCCATGGCAATCGGTCTGGCGGTGGCACTTTGGCTGCTCAAAAAGAATTTTTTAAAGCTTCTGCTGGGCAGCCAGCTCGAGTTGCCAGACCCTGTGTGGCAAATCCTGAACCGGGCCTGGGTGATGTATTGCGTGTTCATGGCCGCCCTGAACGCCTATGTGGCGACCTACTACAGCACCGAAGACTGGGTCACCTTCAAGCTCTGGGGCTACGCCTTCCCGCTGGTCTTCATCATCGGCCAAGGCGTCTATATTGCCCGCTACATCAAAAGCGAAGAGCCAAGCCCATGAGTACCAGCACCCCGCGCCCATTGAGCGGCAACGGCGATCCGGGCGACAGTAGGTTCGAGGCTTGAAGGCAAGGGGGAAATTCATGAGCGAAGGGGCGGGACCAACATCGGAGTTGCTGCGGCAACGGTTGCAGGACAGACTGCAACCGGTGATGCTTGAGGTCATCGATGAGAGCTGGGAGCACAGCGGACACATGGGTGCAAACGAGAGCGGCGTGGGCACGCATTTTCGGGTTCGCATCAGCTCGGCAGGCTTCATCGGCAAGTCGCCGGTGGCCCGTCACCGGCTTGTGTATGATGCGCTGCAAGATTTTCTTGACCAGGGGCTGCATGCGCTTGCGATCGAGGCAAGTCTGCCGCCCAGCTGAAAATCCAAAGCCATTTTCATCTTTCAATCAACGCCAAATCGGCAACCAAACCTAAGACCGTCTATTCATGAAACCCATCTTGATCTCCACTCTCCTCAGCGCCCTTATCCTGGGTGCTGCGGCCCCTGGCGCCCTGGCGCAAAATGTTGCTATCGTGAATGGCAAAGCTGTGCCCTTGGCACGGGTTGAGGCACTGGCCCAGCAGGTGGCGCGGTCTGGTCGCCCAGTCACGCCCGAGATGCAGGGGCAACTGCGCGACGAGGTGATCGCCCGGGAAATCTTCATCCAGGAGGCCCAAAAACAGGGCCTTGATGCGACCGAAGAGTACAAGATACAAATGGAACTCGCGCGCCAGACCCTTTTGATTCGCGAGCTGTTTGGCAACTTCCAAAAAACCAACCCGGTCACAGACGCCGACGTCAAGGCTGAGTACGACAAATACGCCGCGGCCAACAGCGGTAAGGAATACCGGGCCCGCCATATTTTGGTCACCAAAGAGGCCGAGGCCAAGGCCATCATGGCGCAGCTCAAAAAAGGCGGGAAGTTTGAAGACATTGCCAAAAAATCCAGCAAAGACCCAGGCTCTGGTGCCAAGGGCGGTGACCTTGATTGGGCCAGTGCCGGCAATTACGTGGCTGAGTTTTCTGGCGCCTTGACCAAACTGGCCAAGGGCAAGATGACAGAAACACCGGTGAAAACCCAGTTTGGTTATCACATTATCCGGCTCGATGATGTGCGTGACGCCCAGTTGCCCAGCTTTGAAGACGTCAAGCCGCAAATTCTGCAGCAGTTGCAACAGCAAAAAATAGGCAAGTTCCAGGAAGACCTGCGCGCCAAGGCCAAGGTCGAGTAAGGGCCAGCGTCTGGC
>CAMATS010000236.1 GCA_945861195.1 Rhodoferax sp. OV413 | reverse complement strand
GCAAAGGGCACGACCAGGCGCAAGGGCTTGGTCGGCCAAGCGGTTTGGGCCATGGCTTTTGCCCCCGGCAAGCCAGCGGCCAGTCCGGCACTCGCCTGCAGCCACTCACGGCGGTTGAATTGTTTGGTCATCATCTTGGGTCTCGCTTGGTGGGTTCAAAAACTTTTAGGACCGGTCGATGATACGGCGGCAAATTGTTGGGCGAGGGTTTGGGCGTCGCTGCATGGGTGCAGGCGGCGCATCGAGGGGCATTGTCGCCAGGCGATCTTGTCCAGGGCCCTTATCGAGCCACAGTTTGAGGCGGCATCACCCGCCTGGATAAGATTAGCCTTGATACAGAAATTTCCGCTTAAATTGCTTGCCGCGACAGAACCCTGAGAGATCCTCAATGAACGATATTCACAGTTTTCAGATCAATATTTCCGACGAAACCCTGGCCGGCATCAAAAATGCCGTTGCCAACTATCCATGGCACGAGATGCCAGACGACGGGGGGTGGCAATACGGCACAAATCTCAGCTACATGCAGGAACTCTGTGCCTATTGGGTCAACGAGTTTGACTGGCGCAAGCAAGAGGCAGCCATCAATCGATGGCCTCAATTTAAGGCCTCGGTCAAAGGGATCGACCTCCATTTCATCCATGAAAAAGGCAGCGGCCCGGCCCCCATGCCCTTGATCATTAGCCACGGTTGGCCGGGGTCGATCGTCGAATTTTTAAAGCTTATTGAGCCGCTGGCGCATCCCGAGCGATTTGGCGGTCGCATCGAGGATGCGTTTGACGTGGTTGCGCCATCGCTGCCGGGATTCGGATTCTCTGGCAGGCCACCACGCCCCTATGGGCCGCGCAAGATGGCTGGAGTCTTCGCCTCCCTCATGACTGAGGTATTGGGCTATGACAGCTATCTCGCCCAAGGTGGCGACTGGGGTGCTGGAATTTCGAGTTGGCTCGGTTTCGACCACGCGCCAGCTTGCCGGGCTATCCACCTCAATTGCATGACCATGCATGACCCGGGAGGCGCACAGACAGACGAGGAAGCCGCTTGGGAAAAACGGTTTAAGCAAGAGCAAGTGATGGAAGAGGGTTACCGGACTCAACAGGCCACCAAGCCCCAGACTCTCAGCTACGCCATGATGGACAGCCCGGTAGGCGTTGCGGCTTGGATTGTTGAGAAATTCAATTCTTGGTCTGACACTCAAGGCGATGACGTTGAAAGCGCCCACAGCAAAGACGTCTTGCTGACCAACATCATGGTGTATGTTGCGACTCGGACTTTCAACACGGCGTCTTGGATCTACTACGGTCGCCGCGAGGAAGGTGGGCGAACCTTATCAAGCCAGGGTAAGCGAGTTGAGGTACCCACCGCCTGCGCCTTGTTTCCCGCGGAAATGCTGGCCTGGCCACCACGCACTTACGTTGAACGCATGTACAACGTTCAACGCTGGACTCAGATGCCTCGAGGCGGACATTTTGCAGCGATGGAGCAGCCGGAGCATTTGATAAACGACATCCGCAACTTCGCCCGCACTCTGAGATAGAGCAGATATGCTGGGTTGCTAACACCACAAAGCGGCTTGGCTTTTGCTGGCGGCAACTGTGATAGCGCCGGTTTTATCCTGGAAATTAGCCCGGATGGATATGTTGTCCATACACAGAGATTCGCCATGGCACGGACAAGCAGCCGGGGCGCTAGCGCAACAAGGTTTGCACCCACTGAACAATGTCCTGCGCCATGGGTGCCACCGCCGCCGGGTCTTTGATGGCGCCAGCCAGCACATGCTGTCCCGGGCTTTGGCTGTAGGTCACAGGCACCAGCCGTTTTTCCTGCGAGCCCAATCGGCCAAAGGCGGTCTTGATTTGGGCGGTGCTCACGGTCTTGTCCTGCTCGCTGTAGAGCACCAGCAGGGGCGCCCGGAACCCACCCAAGTCGCTGTCGCGAACCCCCTTGACCAGCGCCATCATCGGAAAGACCGAGCGGGTTGGGTAGCGCGTCGTCCAAGCCTGGGCCTCGGCCTCGGACTGCGGCGACCAGCTGCGACTCTCCCCTTCCAGCGCTAGCGCCAGTTGGCGTCCCCAGGGCCAGTTAAGCAGTTCGGCGCGCCAGTCTTTGGGTCCGAAATTGGGGGATAAAAAAACATGGGCGTCGCGCTCGCTAGCCCAAGGCGAGCTGCCCAACCAGGTGGCCAGCGTGGAGCCCGTGGAGCAACTGACAAGCAGCACCCTGTCGCCCAGCACCCGCCCAATGCGCAGGGCCTCCAAGGCGTCGGCCATCCAGTCCTGCACACGGGGTTCTGCCATCGCAGCACCGGAGCGGCCATGGCCGCTCAGTCGGGTGTAAAACACATGGGCGCCAAGCGCCTGACCGATCTGCTCGGCCAGGGGGGAAGTCTCCATCCGGTTGGCCGAAAAACCGTGCAGGTAAACCACCGACCAGGGCCTGCGCCGCTGTTCGGCTCCGTACCAAACAATGCCCTTGGCGCTACCCGGTCGAATATCGGTGAAGGCGGCCTCACTGGCGCTAAGCCAGGTGTCAAGGGCGGCGATGTCATCCGGCGGCGGCGGCCGCGGTGTGGGTTCGCGCTCGCCCAAATCGTTGCGTGGCCCACTGAGCACCAGCAGCGCGAGCAGGCCCGGCAGCAACAGCCAGCGCCGCCAGACTTTCATCAGCGGCGCGCTTGCAAGTGCCAGCCCAGCCTGAGCCTGGGACCGCTTCACGATGGCTCTACTGCTGCTGCGGGCCGGTTTGAGGTTCTTGCCCTCCAAGCCCCCCACAGCACCAGCAAGCCGGGAATCAAAATCATGGCCCAGATGATTTTGTCCAAGTGGGCCTTCACAAAGCCGATATTGCCAAAGAAATAGCCCACCGTGATGATGCCCACCACCCACAGCGCACCGCCGCTGACATCATAAAAAGTGAACTTGCGCCGGGTCATCTGCGCCACGCCAGCCACAAAAGGGGCAAAGGTGCGCGCAAAGGGCATGAAACGCGCGGCAACAATGGTGATGCCGCCATAGCGCTCATAGAAAGCGTGGGTGCGGTCAAACGCGGCCTTGTTAAAAAAACGCGAGTCTGACCAGCCAAAAACCTTGGTCCCAAAATGGCGTCCCAGCGCGTAGTTGGTCTGGTTGCCCAGCACCGCGGCCAGCAGCAGCAGGCTGACCGAGAGCGGGTAGCTCATCAAACCGACGCCGCACATCGCGCCCACCACAAACAGCAGCGAGTCGCCAGGTAAAAACGGCATCACCACAAGCCCGGTTTCGACAAAAATAACCATAAAAAGCAGGGCGTACACCCACCAACCGTAGTTGCGCACAAAGGCCTCGAGGTACTTGTCCACGTGCAAAATAAAATCGAGCAAAAAGGTGATGAGTTCCATGGCCGCAGATTATCAACTGCCGCGCAAAAAATCTCCCGGCTAATGGCGCCAAAACTCCGGGCTGAGTAGCACCAGCAATGTGAACAATTCGAGCCGCCCTAGCAACATCGCCAGAGTGCACAGCCAGGTCTGAAAATCGCTCAGCACCGCAAAAGTTGTCGCCGGACCGACCAAATTGAGACCCGGGCCCATGTTGTTGATGCACGCCACAATGGCTGTCAGGGCGGTGACCACATCGCAACCGCTGAACAGCATCAGCAGGGTGAGGAAAATAATTGTTGCCCCGTAGAGTGAGACAAAAGCCAGCACCGAATGCAGCACACTGCGCTCAACGACTTGCTTGTTGAGCTTGACCACCACCTGCAAGCGCGGATGAATCAGCCGACGGAGTTCGCCGTAGCTTTGTTTCACCAACATCTGGGCCCGCACCATCTTGATACCCCCACCGGTTGACCCGGCACACGTGGCGAAGCAAGCCAAAAAAATCATGAACACGGGCGCAAAAATCGGCCACTGGTTGTAATCCGCGGTGACCAGGCCCGTGGTGGTGGCAACTGACACCACATTGAAGGCTGCAAAGCGCAGCGCCGTCAAAAACTCGGCATAGGTGTTCTCACGCCACAAAAAATAGGCCACCAAAAGCACGCTTCCCAGCATCAGCCACCAAAAAGCCTGCGCCTCAAGATCGAATCGATAAACCCGAAAGCTGCGCCGCGTGACAAACAAGAAATGGGTGGCAAAGTTAATGCCCGCCAACAGCATGAAGAAAATTGCAACTGCCTCCATCGCCGGCGAGTTAAAAAACCCAAAACTGGCGTCATGGGAAGAAAAGCCGCCCAGTCCCATGATGGAAAAGGCATGCATCAGTGCATCCATGGCGGGCATGCCAGCCAGCCAAAGACCGCTTACGCAGCCGGCCGTAATAAAGGCATAGACAAACCACAGGCCCTTGGCGGTTTGGGTGATGCGGGGTGTTAACTTTTCGTCTTTCATGGGGCCCGGGGTTTCGGCCTTGAAGGCCTGGCTGCCACCCACGCCCAGCAGCGGCAACACCGCCACAGTCAGAACCACCACACCCATCCCGCCAATCCAGTGCATGAAAGTGCGCCAAAAGTTGATCGATATTGGCATCACATCAAGCTTGGTGAGCACCGTAGCACCCGTGGCGGTCAGCCCCGAAACAGCCTCAAAATAGGCATCGGTAAAAGAAAGG
>CAMATS010000235.1 GCA_945861195.1 Rhodoferax sp. OV413 | reverse complement strand
CGCTGCATCACCATCAGGCGCTCGCACAGGTGGGTCACCACCGCCAGATCGTGGCTGACCATGACAAAGGTCAGGCCACGCCGGCGGCGCAGGTCTTCGAGCAGGTTGAGCACCTCGGCCTGCACCGAGGCGTCCAGCGCCGAGGTGGGTTCATCGAGCAGCAAAATCTGCGGCTCCAGAATCAGGGCCCGTGCAATCGCGATGCGCTGGCGCTGACCACACGACAGTTGGTGCGGGTAGCGAAAGCGATAACCGGTGCCCAGGCCCACCTCATCAAGGGCGCGTTCAATGCGGGCTTCGGCATCGCTCATGTGGTGAATGGCCAGCGGCTCGGCCAGGATGCGGTCCACCGTCTGACGCGGGTGCAGCGAACCATAGGGGTCCTGGAACACCATTTGCACCAGGCGGCGAAACGGCTTGCTGCCCGGCCGGGGCAGCGCAGGCCCAGCGCCGGCCGGCGCAACCTCACCCAGCAGTTGCACGCTGCCAGCGGCCAAGGGTGCGAGGCCACAGATAGCGCGCAGCACGGTTGATTTACCCGAGCCCGACTCACCCACCAGCCCAAAGCTACCACCGGGCTCGACCTGAAACGAGGTGTCGGCCACCGCGACAAAGCCGTCGTAGCTGACGCGCAGGCCCTGCACGGCCAAGCCAACCGGGCGGCTCACAACGCCCACTCCGGCTGTCGGTCCAGCGTGGGCAGCGGGTGGCGCGCATCGCCCAGCCTGGGCAGGCAATTGAGCAGGCCCAAGGTGTAGGGGTGGCGGGCCTCGGCAAGGGCGCCGGCAGCGATTTCTTCGACCACCCGGCCGGCGTACATCACCAGAATTCGGTCGCAAAAGGTAGAGACTAAACGCAGGTCGTGCGAAATAAAGATCAGGCCCATGCCGCGCTGACGCACCAGCCCATCCAAAATGGCCAGCACCTGCAGCTGCACCGTGACATCCAGCGCCGAGGTGGGCTCATCGGCAATCAGCAGCTCAGGGTTGGCGATCAGCATCATGGCGATCATGGCGCGCTGGCCCATGCCGCCCGAGACCTCATGCGGGTAGAGCCGGAACACCCGGGCCGGGTCGTCAATTTGCACCGCCTCCAGCGCCGCCAAGGCGGCCCGGCGCGCCTCGGCAGCGCTGACCCGGCTGTGGGCACGCAGTGTCTCAACAATCTGCTCGCCGATGGTCATCACCGGGTTGAGCGAAAACTTGGGATCCTGCAGCACCATGGCAATACGCCCGCCACGCAGCGCACGCCTTTGCTGCGCCGAGCAATGCATCAGATCTGTGCCTTGAAAAGCCAAGCGCTTGGCCGTCACCCGTCCTTCCGGCGCAGTCAAACCAAGGATGGCCCGCCCGGTCTGGGACTTGCCTGAACCCGACTCGCCCACAATGCCCAGGCGCTCGCGCCCCAGGGTAAAACTGACACCGCGCACGACCTCAGTGAAGCCGCCGTCCCGGTTGGGAAAGGCCACACAAAGATCATCGACCACCAGCACTGGCTCGGCGCTGCTTGCAGGCGGAGCGCCCTGATAGCCACTCATTTGGCGGCCTTGGGGTCAAGCGCATCGCGCAGGCCGTCGCCCAACAAATTGAAGGCCAGGCTCACCAGAAAGATGGCCGCACCAGGGGCTGCCGCCACCCACCACTGGTCCAGCACATAGAGCCGGCCGTTGGCAATCAGGGCGCCCCACTCGGGCATGGGCGGCTGCGCGCCCAAACCCAAAAAGCCCAGGCCGGCCGCCGTGAGGATGATCCCGGCCATGTCCAGCGTGACCCGCACGATCACCGAGGACACACACAGCGGCATGATGTGGCGCAGCACAATGCGCCAGGGCGAGGCACCGATCAGCTGCACCGCGGCAATGTAATCGGCCTGCCGAATGGTCAGCGTTTCGGCCCGGGCAATGCGGGCATAGGGCGGCCAGGAGGTGATGGCAATGGCGATCACCGCGTTTTCAATACCTGGCCCAAGCGCCGCAACAAAAGCCAGGGCCAGGATGAGCCTGGGGAAAGCCAGAAAAATATCGGTGATACGCATCAGCACCGCATCGGCCCAGCCACCCAGGTAACCGGCCACCGTACCCACCACCAGACCGATGGGTGCGGCCAATACCGCCACCAGCACCACCACATAGAGCGTGATGCGCGAGCCATGGATGATGCGCGACAGGATGTCGCGCCCCTGGTCGTCGGTGCCAAACCAGTGCGCCGCGGAGGGCGGCAGCAGGCGGGTGGTGCGCAGGTCGCCAATATACGGGGAATAGGGAGCCAGCAGGTCGGCAAACACCGCCACCAGCACCAACATCAGCACGATGCCCAGGCCGACCATGGCCAAGCGATTGCGGGCAAAAATACGCCACGCGCCATAGGCCCGGCCCAGGGCCGCCTGCCGGCGCGACTGCGGCCGCTCGGCCATCAGCCAATCGTGGAGGGTTTCCGGGCGCGGCGCCCGCGCGGCCTTGGCAAGGTCAGTCATGTTGTCCGATTCAGGGCGCCCGGGTCCGTGGATCGAGCCACTGGTACAGCAGATCGGACAACAGGTTCAAGCCAATGAAGACCGAGCCGACGATGATGGTGCCGCCCAGCACGGCGTTCATGTCAGCGTTTTGCAGCGAGTTGGTGATGTACAGCCCCAAGCCCGGCCAGGCAAACACGGTTTCTGTCAAGACCGAGCCCTCCAGCAAGCCGGCATAGGACAGAGCAATCACCGTCACCAACGGCACCATGGCGTTGCGCAGGGCGTGGCGCCAGATGATGCGGGTCTCGGACAGGCCCTTGGCGCGAGCCGCCACCACGTACTCCTGGCTCAGCTCATGCAGCATGAATGAGCGGGTCATGCGGCTGATATAGGCCAATGAAAAATAGCCCAGCAGCGAAGCCGGCAGGATCAGGTGCGACAACACATTGCGGAACGCGTCCCACTGGCCCTGGCGCGCGGTGTCGAGCAGCAGAAAACCGCTCTCGAGCGTGACCGAATACTCATAGGCAACATCGATTCGTCCCGGCCCACTCACCCAACCCAGCTTGGCATAAAACAGAACCAGGCCCATCAGCCCGAGCCAGAAAATCGGCACCGAGTAGCCGATCAGGCCCATCACCCGCACCAGTTGGTCCACAAAATCGCCCCGCCTGACCGCCGCCCACACCCCCAGGGGCACGCCCAAGCCGGCACCGATCAGGATACCTAGCGTGGCCAACTCGATGGTGGCGGGAAAGGTGCGCCGGATGTCCGTCATCACCGGGTTAGAGGTCAATACCGAGGTGCCGAAATCACCGGTAACAACCTTCTTCAAGTAGATGCCGAATTGCGCATACAGCGGCTTGTTCAGGCCCATTTCTTCGCGCACCCGCTCCACCACGTGCTCGGGCGCCCGGTCGCCCACAATCGCCAGCACCGGGTCAATCGGCATCACACGCCCAATGAAAAACGTAACGGCGAGCAAGCCCAGGTAGGTCAGCAGGATGACCACCAGGAACCGGCTGGCTCGCCACGCATGGCGCTTCAGGCCGGCGCTCCTCCCGCGCGCAGGCGGCACCTGCGCAGGGGCCCGAGAATCCAAGATCAACAGCCCTTAGGCCTTACTTGGTGACCTTGAACATGTAGGTCGAATCAGAGGTCGGCCCGAGCTTCAAGCCATTGACGTCCGCGCGCACGGCAGCTGTCTCGATCTGCTGACCCAAGAGGACGAAGGGGCTGGACTTGCGGTGTTCAGCCTGAATGTCAGCATACATCACGGTTCGTTTGCCGGCATCGCGCTCAATCACCGCCGCATCCGACTTCTTGGTCATGTCGGGGATGTCCCAGGCATTCCGCCAGGCCAGCGGCTTGGACTTGGCGTCATCCTTGTTATCCATGTTGCGCGCGAAGGTGTCCGCATTGGTATGCGGATCCCAGTAATCGGCACCCCAGGCACCGATGTAGATGTCGTGTTGCCGCGCCCGGTACTTGGTGAGTGTCTGCTTGCCGTCGCCTGGCAGGATTTCAATGTCGATACCGGCACGTTTGGCGGTTTGTTGGAACGCCTCGGTGATGCCTTGGATCGGTTGGGTGGTACGCATGTCCATCGTGATCTTGAAGCCGTTGGGATGCCCGGCCTTGGCCAACAGGGCCTTGGCTTTGTCCACGTCGAGTTTGTAGGTTTTTTCGGTGCTGGCACCCAGCAGACCCACCGGCAGGAAGTTCTGATGCACCACCCCAATATTCTTGATCAGGGTGCTGCCAATGGCGTCATAGTCAACCAGCCACTTGAATGCCTCGCGCACTTCGGGCTTGGACAAGATCGGGTGTTTCTGGTTAAGGCTGAAGTACCAGACATAGCCCTTTGGGGTTGCGGTGATCTTGATCTCTTTGTTGCCTCCCAGCGCCGCCAAGTCCTGTGGCGTCAGGTTACGCGCCACGTCGGCATCACCCTTCTCGAGCATCAGACGCTGGGTCGAGGCCTCTTTGACGTGACGGTAGATGACCCGCGACAACTTGGATTTTTCGCCCCAGTAGTTGTCGTTGCGCTCCAAGGCAATGACCTCGTTGGCGCGCCACTCGCGCAGCTTCAGCGGACCAGAGCCAGCGTAATTGGTCTTGAGCCAGCCGTAACCCATAT
>CAMATS010000234.1 GCA_945861195.1 Rhodoferax sp. OV413 | reverse complement strand
ATAGCCCGCTCTTTCGCCTCTGCATTGGTAATTTCCCGCTTGAGCGGCTCGGCTGTTTCAGCCAGTCGGTTCATGCCGATCAGGATTTGCAGCACATAGCGGTTGGCCTCGCGTGACAGCGGCAGGGCCTGTCGCCAAGCGCGCGCGGCCTGCAGCGCAGAGTCACCAGAGCGAGCTTTCAAGGCCAGGTCAACCGCGCGCTGGTACAGCCGCGGGTCCGCCGTCTTGCGGGCAGCGTCGAGAATCAAGGAGAACGCAGCCCCCGGATCCTCGCCCGTGGCATTGAGCTCACCGAGCAGCAGTTGGTAAAACAGAGCGGCATCAAGTGCCGAGCTTTGCGCCGCTGGCGCCGGGGGGCTGGTGGTCTGGGCGATCGCACAAAGCGCGCTCAACAACAGTGCCAAAACAGGAAATCTGGGGGCAATTCTCATCAGACCATAATAATCCATACCTGCCCCCGTTGTTGATCCCCCTGATTGTCTTTGATGCCTGAACTGCCCGAAGTAGAAGTGACCCGCCTGAGCTTTGCCCCGGCCATCCAGGGCGCCTTGGTGCTCTTTGCGAGTTTGGGCAAGGCCCTGCGCTGGCCCTTGGGTTGCCCGGCGACAGTCCTGGCCGGCCGCCGCGTACAAGGTGTGCGCCGGCGCGGCAAGTACCTGCTTCTGGACCTCGACCAGGGCTTACTGCTGCTGCATCTGGGCATGTCGGGCAGCCTGAGTTTTGCCAAAAGCCCGCCGCCGCGTGGTGTGCATGACCATTTTGATTTGGTCACCAGTCAGGGCACGCTGCGCCTGCACGACCCACGGCGCTTTGGCGCTGTGGTTTATGCCAGCTCGCAAGCTGACCCCATTGCCCAAAAACTGCTCGGCCACTTGGGCGCAGAGCCCTTGGGTGATGGTTTTTTGTTGGCTGATTTTCAGATCGGTTTGAAAATGCGCAAGGCGGCTATCAAGCAGGTTTTATTGGCTGGTGATTTGGTGGTGGGCGTGGGTAATATCTATGCCTCGGAGGCGCTTTTTTTGGCCGGTATCAGGCCGACGCTGCGCGCCTGCAAGATCAGCCGGGCGCGAGCGGCGCGGCTGCACGCTGCGATCCGTGAGGTGTTGGCGCGGGCCGTAGCCAAGGGCGGCAGCACCTTGCGCGATTTCTCCAGCGCCAGCGGGGAAACTGGCTATTTTCAGCTCGAAGCCATGGTCTATGGTCGCACCGGCCAGCCTTGCCGCGTTTGTGGCACGCCCATCAAAATTTTGCGCCAGGGGCAGCGCTCAAGCTTTTACTGCCCCCTGTGCCAAGCGCTATGAGCCGCGAAGGAGCCGCGCCCTGATGGCCGCCGACCTGGCCCAGCGCCTGATGCAGTGGCAAAGCCAGCACGGCCGACACGACCTGCCCTGGCAAAACACGCGTGACCCCTACCGGGTGTGGTTGTCGGAAATCATGCTGCAGCAAACCCAGGTGGCCACGGCGATGGCTTACTACACGCGCTTCCTGGCCCGTTTTCCCAATGTTGTCACCCTGGCCGATGCAGCGCTTGATGATGTGCTTGGCCTGTGGAGCGGGCTGGGCTACTACAGCCGAGCCCGCAACCTGCATCGCTGCGCCCAGCAGGTGGTGGCCGAGCACGGGGCAGTGTTTCCGCGCACGGCCGCTCTGTTGCAAACTCTGCCAGGCATTGGCCGCTCGAGCGCCGCTGCGGTTGCCGCGCTTTGTTTTGGCGAGCGGGTGGCGATTCTGGATGGCAATGTCAAGCGGGTATTGACCCGGGTGCTGGGCTTTGAGGCTGATCTGGCCAGCGCCGCCAACGAGCGTGCGCTATGGGCCCTGGCCCATGACCTGCTGCCCCTGCTTGACCTGCAGCAGACCATGCCCCGCTACACGCAGGGCGTGATGGATCTGGGCGCCACCCTGTGCACCGCCCGCCAGCCCCGCTGCGAACACTGTCCGCTGGCCGATCTGTGTGTTGCCAAAGCGCAGGGCCGGCAGACCCATTACCCGGTCAAAACGCGCACCCTCAAACGCAGCACCCAGTCGCTCTGGCTACTCTGGGCCAGCACAGCAAGCGGTGAGGTTTGGCTGAGCCAGCGGCCCACACCCGGCGTTTGGGCAGGTCTGTATTGCTTCCCGCTGTTTGACAATCTGCCAGCGCTGCAGGCAGCCCTGCCCGAGCCCTATCTTGGCGCTTTGCAAGCGGGCGGCGCATTGCGTCATGTGCTTACGCACAAGGACCTGTATTTGTACCCGCTGCGTTTGCACCTGCCAGATGCCTTGCCGCTGGGCTTGGCTGGCGCCTGGGTTGAGCCTGAGCGCTGGCCCGAGCTGGGTCTGCCGGCACCCGTACGCAAGTGGCTGACAGCCGCTTGAGATCGGCCGCTGGCTGGGGTTGGCCCCTCACTGCGAGATTGGAGTTGCCTCAAGCGGCATCGAGCTCGCGGTGCCGCTTGAGTGTGCTCCAGTTGTTTTCAAAGAGGGCTGCCAGGCGCTCGACGAGGTAAACCGACCGGTGCTGGCCACCGGTACAGCCAATCGCCACCGTGACATAGCTGCGGTGGTCTCGTGCCAGCGCCAGCAGCCAATAGTCCAAAAACTGCCGAATGTGTGCAAGCATTTGCTGCACCTCGGCTTGGCCTTGTAAAAACTCGGCCACAGCTGCATCGCGCCCGCTCTGGTGTCGCAGGGCCGGCTCATGGTGGGGGTTGGGCAGCATGCGCACATCAAACACATAATCTGCATCGCCCGGTATGCCCCGCTTGAACGAAAACGACTCGAACACCAAGGTCAGCTGCCCTGCCGGCGCCGCAAAAAAAGATTTCACATAAGCCTGCAACAGCGGGCCTCGCAGCAGGCTGGTGTCGATCACATGGGCCTGCTCGCGCAGTGCGCTCAACAGCTCGCGTTCGAGCTCAATTGCGTCCACCAGCGCCCGACGCTGGTCCAGCTGCAGCGCTAGCCCCTGCGACAGGGGGTGCTTGCGCCGGGTCTCGGAGTAGCGCCGCACCAGGGTCTCGGTGCTGGCATCCAAAAACAGCGTCTGTACTGCCACACCCCGCTCGCGCAGGCTTGCCAAATGCTGGGTTAGCAGTGGCAACGAGGCGGCACTGCGAGCGTCCATGGCGATGGCCAGCCGACTATTCGGGCGGGTTTTGTCCAGCTCGACCAGGCTGAGCAGCAATTCGGGTGGCAGGTTGTCCACGCAAAAATAACCGGCGTCTTCAAGCGCATGCAGTGCCACTGACTTGCCCGAGCCGGACATGCCGGTGATCAGCACCACTTGGCTGGGCTGATGGGCTGGGGTTTCTTGGGCCATGTGGTGTCTCTTTGCTTGACCTCAGGCCTTGGCTTGCAACATTTCCCTGGCATGGGCCAAGCTTGTGTCTGAGAGCCGTTCGCCGCCCAGCATGCGCGCTATTTCAGTGACCCGTTGCCCACCCTCTACCAGGCTGACCGAGCTCAGCGTGGCGCCCTGCTGTAACTGCTTGGCCACCACCAAGTGCTGGTCGGCGCAGGCCGCCACCTGCGGCAGGTGGGTCACCGCCAAAACCTGTCGGTCCTGCCCGAGTTGCTGCATCAAGCGGCCCACGGTCTGGGCCACCGCACCGCCCACGCCGGCATCTACCTCGTCAAAAATCAGGGTTTGCGCTGCGCCAAGTTGGCTGGTGGTCACCGCAATAGCCAGTGCCATGCGCGACAGCTCGCCGCCCGAGGCGACTTTATTGACCGGCCGCGGCGTGCTTCCCGCATGTCCGGCTACCAGAAAAAACACGTCCTCCAGGCCGTGCTGCATCGGCTGGGCCGCCGCCTGCAGCGTCACCTCAAATTGCCCGCCCTGCATGCCCAGGCCCTGCATCGCCCGGGTGATTGCCTGGGCCAGTTGCGGCGCCGCTTTGGCCCGGGCCTGTGACATGTGGCGAGCCTCCTGCTGGTAGCGCTGCAAGGTGAGCTGTTCATTTGCCTGCAGCGTGGCCAGATCAGCCGCAGCCTCGAGTTGCAAGAGCTCTTGCCGCCAGGCCGTGAGAAGCGCCGGCAGATCGGCCGGGTCGCGCCGGTAGCGGCGCGCCAGCGACAACCACAGCGTCAACCGCTCGTCGAGCTCGGTCAGGCGCTGCGGATCGAGTTCGGTGCGGCGCAGGTAGGCGCGCAGGCCGTGCACAGTGTCTTCCACCTGCGCCAGGCTGGAGTTCAAAACCTCGGCCAGCCCCTTGAAGGTCGGCTCAATGTGCTCCTGCTGCTGCAGCAGTTGGCAGGCGTAGTGCAGGGCCTGCACCGCGCTCTGCTCTTCTTCGTCGAGGCTTTGCACAGCGCCGTTGGCGGCGTCCAGCAGGGCCTGTGCGTTGGACAGGCGGGCGTGCTCGCTGTTGAGCTCGCTCCATTCACCCGCCGCTGGCGCAAGCCGATCGATCTCAGCAATTTGCCAGGCCAGCCGTTCGCGCTCGGTTTGCAAGCTGGCCTGGGCTGCTTGCGCCTGCGTTAAGGCTATCTGGGCCAAGCGCCAGCCCTGCCAGGCTCGGCCTAGCGCTGCGCTGTCTAGGCCAGCATAGGCGTCGAGCAGTCCGCGCACCGCGTCCGGCCGGGTCAGGCTTTGCCAGGCATGCTGGCCGTGGATGT
>CAMATS010000233.1 GCA_945861195.1 Rhodoferax sp. OV413 | reverse complement strand
ATGCCAAAACAGCCAAGAACTTTACCCAAGAAAACAGGAAGCAAGCACGGGCTAGGGTCAAGTCAACTCAGACGCCGATCACGCCACAGCAGCAAAAGCAGCAAGTCTTGCCCAAAGAGTTAGCAGCAGACAAAGCGATTAGTGAATATCCTCCAGCCACACCATCCAAAGCCGTTTGCCCGTCCTTGGCTAACATCCTCGGCGAGGCACTCCAAATCAACGCGGAATCGTTTTGATCGGTAGCACTGCCACCGTCAATTGGGATAGGTCTGCCCACATGCTCATGCTGCCCGGGTGTCTAACCTTTGACACACTCCCCTGAATTTTTAGAATTGTTTGTCAGGAACAGTGATTAGGTCAGACTGGCGATGACCCGGCCAAAACGGGGGGTGGGGGTACGGTGGGGGTCGTCTGGTGGAGATGCTTGGAAAGGAGTTGAGGGGCATTGCCCCAGCCCAGTACGCGGATTGGGCGCAATCTCGCGGGGAAAAAATCAACCCAAGGGCTAACCCCTCAGAGTCTGTGGGGAAAATTGTGGGGAAACCACAAAAACTAGCTTTGCCCTATTGACAAAATGGCGGAGAGGGTGGGATTCGAACCCACGGTACCTTGCGGTACGCCTGATTTCGAGTCAGGTACATTCGGCCACTCTGCCACCTCTCCGTTACTCGACTTGCAATTTTAGCTTCAATCGCCTTCGCGCAAGGCTTGCAGCGCTGCATCTAGGTGATGGTGACCTTCGGCGCTGAGTGGCTGCAATTGATCACCCAGTGCTGCAAGGGCGGCGGCGCCTTCGGCTTTGAGCCGGGCGATGGCTTGGCCGGCTTCGCGTGGGGTAACAAAGCCCAGGCTTTGTAACAGCAGATGGCCTTGCGCATCCAGGAGTTTGAAGTAAAACTGGCCGTCGCTCTCGCGGTATTGCTTGAACAGCGGGCGCTCCAGCTTGGCGGCTTTGGAGGCCTGGCCTGTATCGGCGGCACGCAGGTCGCGCAGGCCGACGGCCTGGCGCAGCCGGCCCATGAATGGTGTGGCTAGCCGGCGGGCTTTGGTGGCCCCGGCCAGCAAGGTTTGTTCGATGGTGGCCGGGTCTGCCAGCAGGGCCAGGTAGGCCTCGCGCATGGGGGCAATTTCTTGGTCAATACGCTCAAACAGGCGTTGCTTGGCATCGCCCCAGCCAATGCCATTGGCGTAGGCTTGGCGCAGGCTGTCGGTCTCAGCGGGCGTGGCAAAGGCCTGGTAGATCTGGAACAGGGCCGAGCCTTCCACGGCTTTGGGCTCCCCCGGCGCGCGTGAGTCGGTCACGATGCCGGCTATCAACTTTTGCAGTTGGGCCCGTGGCGCAAACAGGGGGATGGTGTTGTCGTAACTCTTGCTCATCTTGCGGCCATCCAGCCCGGGCAGGGTGGCCACCGATTCTTCAATTTCGGCCTCGGGCGGCACAAAGTGCTCGCCATAGCGGTGGTTGAAGCTGTTGGCCATGTCGCGCGCCATTTCGATGTGCTGAATTTGGTCGCGCCCCACCGGCACCTTGTGCGCGTTGAACATCAAAATATCAGCGCCCATCAGTACCGGGTACATGAACAGGCCGGCGCTCACGTCGGCGTCTGGGTCAAGGCCGGCAGCGGTGTTTTTGTCGACAGACGCCTTGTAGGCGTGAGCGCGGTTGAGCACGCCCTTGCCCAGCACGCAAGTCAAAAACCAGGTCAGCTCAGGGATCTCGGGGATGTCTGACTGGCGGTAGAAGGTGACGCGTTCTGGGTTGAGCCCACAGGCCAGCCAGCTGGCGGCAATTTCGAGCGTGGAGCGCTGGATGCGGGCGGGGTCTTCCACCTTGATGAGCGCGTGGTAGTCGGCCAGAAAATAAAAACTCTGCACGTCGGCGCGTTGGCTGGCCCGTACCGAGGGCCGGATGGAGCCGACATAGTTGCCAAGGTGGGGGGTGCCCGATGTGGTGATGCCAGTTAAAAAACGCTGCGGGGTCATGGAGGGCCAGAGCTGGTGTGGGTTAAGCGGGGGCAGGGTGGCGATTTCAGCCGAACAACATGGCCAAGGGCTTGAGCAACAGGGCCAGCAGATTTTGCGAGGCGGCGATAACCGGGTGTAACCAATAGGTGTCCACCACGCCGACCAGCACCAGGGCGATGACGATAAAAAAGCCCCAGGGTTCAAGCCTGGCCAGCATGGAGGCTGCCCGCCAGGGCAGCAGCCCCACCAAAATTCGCCCACCGTCTAAAGGCGGCAGGGGCAGCAGGTTGAAGGCAAACAGCACCAGGTTAATTTTGACACCCGCCTCGCACATTTTCAGAAAAAAATACTCTTCAACCTGCAGGCCCAGCAGCACCACGCCAACCACGCCCCAAAGCAGGGCTTGCAGCAGATTGGCGCCGGGGCCGGCCAAGGCCACCCAGATCATGTCGCGCTTGGGGTTGCGCAGGCGGCCAAAATTAACCGGTACCGGCTTGGCATAGCCAAATAAAAAAGCGCCGGCTGTGGCAAAGTAGAGCAACAGCGGCATGACGATGGTTCCCACCGGGTCAATGTGTTTGAGTGGGTTGAGCGAGATGCGGCCCAGGGCGTGGGCCGTCGGGTCGCCAAAATGCAGCGCCGCATAGCCGTGTGCAGCCTCGTGCACGGTGATGGCAAACAGCACTGGCAGGGCGTAAATGGCGACGGTTTGAATCAGTTGAGCAATATCCATGGCTTCATTGTCTCAGAGGGGCTGGCCGTCACAAGCCAAGCGCTGCCAGCGGGCCACGCCCCTGGCGAATAAGGGCTGGCTCGTCGCCGCTGAGGTCAAGCACGGTGGTGGGCTCGCGCGGGCAGGCGCCCGCGTTGATAACAGCTGCGATCTGGTGCTCAAAGCGTTCCCGGATGTCGGTGGCGTCGTTGAGCGGCTCGCTGTCGCCCGGGGCGATCAATGTGGTGGCGAGCAGGGGCGCGTTGTGCAGCGCGAGCAGTTCTTGCAGCACACGGTGGTCGGGCAGGCGCAGGCCGATGGTCTTGCGCGAGGGGTGGCTGAGCCGGCGTGGCACTTCTTTGCTGGCCTCCAGAATAAAGGTGTAGGGCCCGGGTGTGGCTGATTTGAGCAGCCGGAACTGCCGGTTGTCTACCCGTGCATAGCTGGCGAGTTCTGACAGGTCTCGGCACAGCAGGGTGAGGGGGTGTTTGTCATCCACGCCGCGGATGCGGCGCAGCCGGTCGGCGGCGGCCCGGTCGTCGAGGTGGCAGACCAGCGCATAGCTCGAATCTGTGGGTACCGCGAGCACCTCGCCCCGCGCCAGCATGGCTACAGCCTGCTTGAGCAGGCGTAGCTGCGGGTTCTCGGGATGCAGGTCAAACAGCTGCGCCATGGCGGGTTGTTTTGGATGAATGGCCAGCGAGCATGCCGTTAGCCACACCGCTGCAGGCAATCACGGCAATACCGAGCCAGGCCAGGGGGTCAGGCATGTGGCTGAAAACCCCCCAGCCCAGGAGCATAGAAAAGCCGATTTGCGTGTAGATATAAGGCATCAGCACCGGTGCTGCTGCGTACTGGTAGGCGCGCACAAGCATCAGATGACCAAATGTGCCTAGCACCCCGACCCCCAAAAACCAGGGCCAATGGGTGAGCAGGGCCTGGCCATCCCAGTGCAGCCAGGCCAGCGGGCTGACCAGCAGCATGCCCACCAAGCCAGAGTAAAAGTGTGTGCTGTAAGGGCTGTCTTGGCCGCTCAGGCGGCTGGTCAAAACCTGAAAACCGGCGTTCGCCAAAATCAGCAGGCCCGGAAAGAACAGAAACCAGCTGAAGATCTGCCCGCCGGGCCGAATCACCAGCAGCACGCCCAGCAGGCCGGTAAACAACAGCAGCCAGCGCAGGCGCGACACCTGGTCTTTGAGCAGCCAGGCAGCCAGCGCAGTAGCCACCAAGGGCGAGAGCATCACCATGGCGGTAAATTCGCCCACCGGGATGTGTTGCAAAGACACAAAAGCGCAGGCGGTGCTGGTCAGCATCAGCGCGCCACGCAGCAGTTGAAAGCGGGGGTGAGCGGTTTTGAGTATCGATCTGCCCTGCACGGGCCATCGCAGGGCCAGCGTGATGGCGGCTTGAAAGGTGCATCGAAACCACAGCAGCATCACGGCCGGCGCGAAGGCCATGGTGTATTTGGTGGCGGTGTCGAGAATAGAAAACGACAGGCTTGAGAGCAGGATCAAGCCGATAGCCAGGCCTTGCCGGCTGCGCCAGACTGCCTCGGTGTGCTGGGCTGCGCGGGGATGTTGAACTGAATCTCGGCTCAAAAGGCGCTCAAGCGGGGACTGGCCCAGCCAGGCGAATCCGCTGGCCCAACAGTTCCCACACCGGTTGCAGGCCGCCGGCCAGGTAGGGCAGGGTGCCGAGGTCGGTGTGGCTCTCGGTGGGGCTGTGGAAATCGCTGCCACGCGAGGCGGCCAGGCCAAACTCAAGGGCCATGTCGGCGTAGGTGATGTACTCGGCGCTGCTGTGGCTGCCGGTGACCACCTCTACGCCCAGACCGCCGTGTTGTCGGAATTCGGTGAACAGCGCAAATTCTTCGTTGGCGCTGAATTTGTAGCGTCCCGGGTGCGCAATCACGGCCCCGCCGCCAGCCTGGGTGATCCAGC